>CAYLVF010000063.1:3536-9575 GCA_964387045.1 uncultured Melioribacter sp.
CATCAACGTCAAAGCCCATATCTGCATATGCAGTTGCGACAACCTTAGCTCCGCGGTCATGTCCGTCCTGCCCCATTTTGGCGACTAAAATTCTTGGGCGGCGACCTTCGTGTTCGGCAAATTCGTCTGTCATTTTTCTTACTTTGTCCACGGTGTTTCCTTGTTTGGAGTTGTATTCACTTCTATATACTCCGGAGATGGTTCTTGTTGTTGCTTTATATCTTCCGCTAATTTTTTCGATAGCATCAGATATTTCTCCCAGTGTTGCTCTAACTCGAGCAGCTTTGACTGATAAATCTAATAAATTTCCGTCACCTGTTTCAGAACATTTTGTAATTGCTTCGAGGGCTGACTTTACATTTTTTTCATTTCGCTCGGATTTTATTCTCTGTAATCTTTTTATTTGTGACAATCTAACTGCAGTGTTGTCGACTTCTAAAATTTCAATCGGGTCTTCTTTGTCTAATCTATATTTATTCACGCCTACTATAGTTTCTCTTCCGGAATCGATTCTTGCTTGTCTTCTTGCAGCAGCTTCTTCAATTCGCATTTTAGGAATTCCGGCTTCGATTGCTTTTGTCATTCCACCGTAAGATTCAACTTCGTGAATGTGTTCCCATCCTTTTTTAAGAAGTGCATCGGTTAATGATTCAAGGTAATAAGAACCTGCCCATGGATCGATAACCTTTGTGATGTTTGTTTCATCTTGTAAATAAAGTTGAGTATTACGCGCTATTCTTGCTGAGAAATCTGTCGGGAGTGCGATCGCTTCATCAAGTGAGTTTGTATGTAATGACTGTGTATGACCAAGTGCCGCAGCCATTGCTTCAATACATGTTCTTGCGACATTATTAAATGGATCTTGTTCGGCTAAACTCCATCCCGAAGTTTGCGAGTGAGTTCGCAGCGACATTGATTTCGGGTTTTTCGGATTAAATTGCTTTATAAGTTTTGCCCAAATTAATCTTGCTGCACGCATCTTCGCAATTTCCATAAAGTAATTCATTCCCTGCGCCCAGAAGAATGAAAGTCTCGGCGCAAACTCATCAATATCCATTCCTGCTTTAACACCGGTTCTAACATATTCTAATCCATCGGCTAAAGTGTATGCCATTTCTAAATCAGCGGTTGCACCCGCTTCCTGCATATGATAACCTGAAATTGAAATGCTGTTATACTTCGGCATCTCTTTCGCTGAATATTTAAAAATATCTGCAATAATTTTCATCGACACTTCCGGTGGATAGATATATGTGTTGCGTACCATATACTCTTTCAAAATATCATTTTGAATTGTGCCGGTAAGTTGTTCGTGCATAACACCTTGTTCTTCTGCTGCAACAATAAAGAAAGCGAGTACCGGAAGAACTGCTCCGTTCATCGTCATTGATACCGACATTTTATCGAGCGGAATTTGATCGAATAAAATTTTCATATCTTCAACCGAATCAATGGCAACACCGGCTTTACCTACATCACCGACTACTCGAGGATGATCCGAATCATATCCGCGGTGAGTTGCAAGATCGAAAGCTACTGAAAGTCCCCGTTGACCTTGCGCTAGATTTCTTCTATAAAATGCGTTGCTTTCTTCTGCTGTCGAGAAACCTGCATATTGTCTAACCGTCCAAGGACGCATAACATACATTGTAGCATAAGGTCCTCGTAAAAACGGAGGAATGCCTGACATATAATCAATGTGTTCACAATCTTTGATATCATCTTTTGTGTAAAGAGGTTTTACGTTGATCTTCTCCATCGTTTCCCAAATAAATTCATCAACCTCTTTACCGGTTTCACTCTTAAAATTTTCTTTCCAAGCATTGTAAGAAGTTTCTTTAGTGTTCAAGTCTAATTTCAGTTCTGCAAAATTAGGTTTCATTTTATATCCTATAATTTTTCTTCATCAAGTTAAAAACGTAAACCACAAGGGGCACTAAGGTTTTCACGAAGTTCACAAAGTATTCTTTGTGATCCGTGTGCCTTCTTAGTGTTCTTCGTGGTAAAACTTATCAATTTTATTCAACAATTTATTCAGCGATTCAAACGCATCACAGCCGAGATAGATAAACTCATCAACTCCAGATTTTTTGTGTTCTTCAATTTGTTCTTTTGGATAACCGGCAAGAACTATAGTAACGTTATTATTAACATTTTTAATTCCTTTAACAATTGGTGGAACAAGTTCGGGATAAGCTTCATCGGTCGAGCAAATTACGACAACATCTGCATTGGATTCATTAGCGGCTTTAACAGCATCATCCGTAGATTCAAATCCGCGAGGATATTCAATCTCAAATCCACCGATTTCAAAAAATCCTTGTGAGAAATCTGCGCGACCTTTGTACTGTTTTATCGATCCCATAGTAGCAAGAAAAACTTTTGGTCTGCTTCCTCGTATAAATTTTATTTCTTCAGCTTTTTCCCGGAGTGATTCGAAAAATTCCGAAGCTCTGCGTAATTCAATTTTATTAATTGATATACCTTCTCCGGTTTTACTATGAATAACTTTTGATATTTCTCCTAACGTTGTTCCATTTAATATTGCTTCGGTTAGTTTATCAACAAATTCTGCTGATGATTTTTTATTAACCTTGCTGAGCGCATCCAAATTAGTTTTTACTTTTTCATTATCACGTGCGGCTTTTAATTTTTGTAATTGATCGGTTTGTCTTTCTTGAATTACTTTGTGATCCGGATAATTATTCTTTTTTATTTCTTCTTTAATGTTCGCGTACATATTTGTGCCGACGATAACCGATTTTCTTTTTGAAATATCTTTCTTTCGTGTTTCCCAAACATTATCTATTTCTTTTTGAATATAACCTTCTTGTAGAGCTTTAATTAATCCACCCATACTTTCAATCTTTTGAAATTCCTTCCAAGCGGCTTTGGCAATTTCATAGGTTAGTTTTTCGACAAAGAATGAACCGCCTGCCGGATCAATCAAATCCGTTAAATGTGATTCTTCGTCTAAAATTATTTGTGTGTTGCGAGCAATTCTTCTAGAGAATTGATCGGGTAATCCAAATACTTCATCAAAAGTATTTGCATGAAGTGAATCAATTCCACCGACAACCGCAGAAAAAGCTTCGGTAGTTGTCCGCAGCATATTAACATAAGGATCAAATTTTGTTTGGCTGAATAAACCTGTTCTTGCATGAATGGTCATCTTACGGTTTTCTAAATCTGCCCCAAATGCTTCTGTAATTTTCGACCAAAGAATTTTTGCTGCTCTTAACTTTGCAACCTCCATAAAGAAGAAAGTCCCGATACCAAAAGTAAACCGCATTCGATTAGTTATATGATTTATTTCTAATCCTCTTTCTAATAATGCATTTATATATTCTACTCCGGCAGCTAAAGTATAAGCAAGCTCTTGAACAGCATTTGCTCCGGAATTATGATAACATAATCCGTTGACACCAATTGTTTTTATGTTAGGAATATTTTGAATTGACCATTCGGTTGATGTCTTTAACTGATCAAATAAATTATCAATTGAGAGTGGGAGTTTCCCATTTGAAATTAAGGATGAAATTGGATCGGCTGAAATACTACCTTTTATTTTATCTGCATCAACATTTCTCTTTTTCAAATAACCATTGATAACCGGAAGAAACTGAAGTGAATTATACCCGGTATCTATATGAACATGAAATTTTGTGATATCCATATTATCAAAAGCTTTCTCAATATCTTCTAATGATGAAATTGAGACACCATTTTTGCCAACTTGGGAAACATCTGCTTCATCCGCATCTAAACCATTTATCGAAGCTTTATCAAGTTTAAGTGAGATTGAATTTTGTCCGCGTGACAAATCGTTTTTTAATGCCTCGTTAAATTCTTCTGCGAGAGGATAATGTATGTCCTGACAAATTTCCCAACCGTTTTTTCTGTAACCTGAAGCGTTGTTGCCGCGTACAAAATTTCCAACTCCTGGAAGTTCATTAACAAACTCTAAATTCTCCAAATCCTTCTTTGTGTAAATCGGTTGGAGATAGATTCCTTCGTAAGTTTTAGTCACTAACTTTTTTTCAAATGGAACACCTTTCAAATCTTTTTCAACAACTTCACGCCACTGTTCGTATGAAGGCGACTCAAAATCTTTTTGCAAGTTTAATTCTTTTGGAAGTTCAGGCTTCAATTTTTCTTCTGACATTATATAGCTCCGTTAAAAACTTTTCTTTGTGTTAATCTAATAAACATATCAAAAATCAGCGATAATATCTCATTTACAGAAAAAGAAGAAAAGAAAAAATCGAGCCAAATAGGAATTGAGTTTAAGTTAAATAGTGCTATATCTCGCTGAAATCTTGACTTAAATTGAGAAATATTTCTCGTTTTTGAAAATATTTATATTTATGGATTGTAAAATTTTTATTGTTGCAAGTAAATATTTTGATTTTCTTAAATCTGATTTACCGTATATTTATTTCTGAAAAATGGGGGAATCGAAATGAAATCTATTATCCTTATTTCCATCCTTCTTTTAATAATTTTTTCCGGCTGTGGGACAACAACTCCTCAAATTCAGTCTGTTCATCTTTATGGTGCAGGAAACAGAAATACGATCAAGATTACCAAAGATGAATCTCAAGATGACTTAACTATACGATTTAATTTATCTATGAATCGTGATAAAGTCACCAGCGCATTGGTTGAAGGTCACTCTAATGTAAATAAGGATGGAATTTTTGAAGTTGAGCCTGTTGAGGGTGAGGAATATTTTATCGAAAAAGCAGGTGTAAATGTTAATAAATTTGAAGGTGATAACTTTCATTGGAGGTTGCCGGAGTTTCAAACAAACTTTGAACTAGAATATAACTTTTTTAGTAATGCGGCAATTTATGGCGGAGCAAGTTATGCGAGATCAGTCGGCTATGATCTATACGGTTATAACTTCGGTATTGGGTTTTTCCGTGAAGAAAACAATTGGGCGATAAGATTTGATATTGCCGGTACGATTAATGATATGATTGCAGAAGTAGAGTACATTAGAGTTGAGAATAAACCTTTGACGGATAATAACACAAGAAAAGTTTATCTTTTTGATCAGTTTTCAAAAGAGAAATATCTAAATATGAATCTGGGGTTAACAATAAATACTAGAAATTCAGATTGGTTTGTAAATGGGTTTCTATCATATACTCTTGGATGGCAGAATTTTTATGATATTAAAACAAAACCGGTTACAATCGGCGACTTTCTGCAACCGGATGATTTGAGTTATGATGACAGTTATCATTCTATTGCGATCGGATTATATAAAGAGATCGATACTATCGGCAAATTAATAGCCGGTGCACGTTTTACAAAATACACTGATTTAAAAGGTCGCCTCTTTATCCCGGATTATTTTATTCAATTTGATTTTGATATTTTTTAATATGAGTAAAAATATCAACGGCATAATCCTCTCCGGAGGGAAAAGCTCGCGTATGGGCGAAGATAAAGCTTTGATGAAAGTCGGTGCGAAAACTATCATTGAAATAATGATTGACAAACTAAAATCATTTTGCAACGAGATTATAATCAGCGCTGATGATACTGAAAAATATTCTCAATTCGGTTATAAAGTTGTACCTGATAAATACAAAAACAGCGGACCGCTTGCAGGAATTTATTCTTCACTTCTTGAATCCAACACAGAAAGAAATTTTGTGATCTCTTGTGACTTGCCACTTGTATCTCAAAAAATTATTGAGAGACTATTAAGCAATATTTCTACAAAAGAAATAATTCTTCCAGTTACGGATGGAAAGTATCATCAGTTGTGTGGAGTTTATTCTAAATCGGTTATAAAAATTGCTGAATCTATTTTGAGCGAAGGAGAAGAAGTGAAGGGGAGAGAGGGGGAAAAGGAGAAAAGGAGAAGATGGGAAGCGGAGAGGGAGAGAAAGAAGAGAAATACTTCCGTTAAAAAATTACTCGAAGTTTCTCAAGTTGAGTTTGTTGATGTAACTTCAATCTCCGGAGCGAATGAATTTTTGAATATGAATACTGTTGAGGATTATAAAATGATTAGTAAAATAT
>CAYLVF010000064.1:0-9532 GCA_964387045.1 uncultured Melioribacter sp.
AACGATTTGAATTTATTATGAATTGTTTTAAAATCAGAAAACTGCCAAAGGTACTTATCAAAAGAACCGAATTCTTTTTGAACTGCGAGATAAGCATGAGCATTTGTTATGAAGGCATTCACTTTTAATTTGTTGCGAACTATACCGGGATTATTTAACAGTTCATCTATTTTCTTTTGATCATACTTCTCAATTTTTTTCGCATCGAAATTTTCGAAGGCTTTGTAATAATTTTTTTCTTTACGGAGTATTGTAATCCAGCTTAAACCGGCTTGTGCTCCGTCAAGACAAAGTTTGGCAAAGAGTTTTCTATCATTATGTTCGGGAACTCCCCAAACTTTATCATGATATTTTACATAAAGTGGATCATCTCCGCACCAAGGGCATCTTTTCATTTATTATTTTCTATTTATTATTGATTATTGATTCTTAGCGAACCATGCGTGAAACAAAAGTAAATGTTCATGCAATGATCGCTAAATTATTTTATCCAAACCGACTTTATATTTACAAACTCCTTTATTCCATAATGTGAAAGCTCTCTTCCGTAACCGGAGATTTTCACTCCGCCGAAAGGTAACCGCGGATCTGATTTTACTAAACCATTTATAAAAACAGATACTGACTCTATTTTTGTTGCAAGTACTTTTGCTTTTTCTAAATCGTTACTCCATAATGAGGCGCCTAGACCAAAAGGTGAATCGTTGGCAATTCTAATTGCGTCTTCGTCATCTTTGGCTTTGAATAGGGAAGCAACCGGACCGAAGAGTTCTTCATCATAAGAAGGCATGCCAGGTTTGCTGTCGGCGATAACAGTTGCGGGATAATAATATCCTTGTTGATTCAACCTCCCGCCGCCGCAAAGTAATTTCGCCCCCATCTTTATTGATTTCTTAACTTGTTCATCAAGTTCAATTAATAAATCTTCTCTTGCCATCGGACCAAGCTCTGTTTCTTCTTTCGTCGGATCACCGATTATTACATTTTTCATTTTATCGACAAACTTCTTTTCAAATTCATCATAGATATCTTTTACAATAATAAATCTTTTTGCGGCGATACAGCTTTGTCCGTTGTTAATTAATCTTGCAGTAACTGCCGTATTAATTGCTTCATCAAGATTAGCATCTTCCAAAACGATGAACGCATCACTTCCGCCGAGTTCCATAACTGTTTTTTTCAATTCATTTCCGCAATCGCTTGCAACTTTTTTGCCCGCGTGCTCGCTACCGGTTAATGTTGCTGCTTTCACTTTAGAATTTTTTATAATATCACTTACTTGCGATGAACCGATTAATAAGGTCTTAAAAGTATTTTGAGGAAATCCGGCAAGTGAAAATATTTGTTCTATTGCCGACGCACTCATCGGTACGTTTGATGCATGTTTAAGAATACCGACATTTCCTGCCATTAAAGCAGGTGCCGCAAATCTGAAGACTTGCCAGAACGGAAAGTTCCACGGCATTACAGCAAGCACAATTCCTATTGGATCAAATTGAACATAGCTTTCCGCTGCATCGGTTTCAATAATTTCTTTTTGCAAAATTCTTTCTGTATTGTTTGCATAGTATTCGCAAACCCACGCACATTTTTCAACTTCAGCAACTGCTTGCTTAATTGTTTTTCCCATTTCTAAAGTAAGAATCTTACCATATTCTTCTTTTCTTTCTCTCAAAACATTTGCAGCGTTTAACATTAGCTTGCTTCTTTCGGTATAACTTATATTTCTCCAGGATAGAAATGCATCATGTGCATGATCAATAATATCATCGACTTCTTTCTTTGTCATTTCGGTAAAGGATTTTACTAATTCACCGGTAGCTGGATTGATTGTTTCGAGTGGCATATTTTTCTCCTTCAGTTCATATCAAATTCGGTGTTGTAAAATATATAATAATTTTCTAAAGTTGATAGGAATTAAATTGAGATTGAATGAACAAAAAATCACAAATAGTAATTGCAGCAGTGTTTGGATTTCTTGGAGTTGCACTCGGAGCATTTGGTGCTCATGGATTGGGAAATTCTCTTTCCGAAAAGATGCTTGAGACTTATAAAACCGGTGTTTTATATCACTTAATTCATTCTGTTGTTTTGTTAGTATTAGCTTTATCAAATTATAAGTTTGTACGTTCATTTATTTTTATAACTGTTGGCATATTACTTTTTTCATTTTCGTTGTACATTTATAGCGTAATGGGAATAAAATTCTTTGCAATGATTACCCCTTTTGGAGGAGTGAGTTTTTTGGTCGGTTGGATTTTAATAATCGTCGAAACTCGAAATTCCCAATAAAAATATAGTACGAATTAGTTTTCAAATTTATTAAGTTGAGATGTAAATAAACTATCGATCATTCACCAAACAGTTCTAAACATTATGGCGAAAACTAAATCTGCCAAAACCTTCATTTTAGATACAAACGTAATTCTTCATGACCCAACATGCATAAATCAATTCCAAGAAAATAACATTGTGATACCTCTTGCCGTTATCGAAGAAATAGATCACTTTAAAAGAGGAAGCCAGGTTATTAACATTAATGCTCGCGAATTTGCACGAACACTCGACTCAATTACAGGAAGCGCATTATTTAACGGGGGTATTTCTCTCGGCAAAGGTAAAGGAAAGGTTCGTATTGTAATTACAAAAGGATTGAGTGCTGAAATCCGTCAAATATTTAGAGAAGATAATCCCGATCATAGAATTTTAAGTGCCGCTTACGATTTGCAATTAGCAAGCAAAGCTAAAGAGAAAATTATTCTTGTTACTAAGGATGTTAATCTCCGGATGAAAGCGAAAGCATTGGGAATACTTGCCGAAGATTACACGACCGACAGAGTTGGAAGTATCGATGAACTTTACAGCGGTAAAGAAATTGTTGAATCTTTTGACGATGAATTGCTTTTGAAATTTTATCAGACTCCCTTTGAGGTTCCGGCAAAAAATGTATTTCGAAAAATTAAGACCGAAGTTGTGGCAAACAAATATTATATTTTGAGAAACTCCAGCAGATCCGTATTAGCATGTTATGATCACATTGAAGAAGTTTTTAGAAAAGTTGATAAGCAGCCGACTTACGGAATACTTCCGCGTAATGCCGAACAGACTTTTGCAGTTGATGCGTTAATTAATCCAAATATTCCACTAGTTTCTCTTACCGGGAAAGCCGGGACGGGGAAGACTTTGCTTGCACTAGCGGGTGCGCTTGCCGTCAGAAAGAATTATAGACAAATTTATATTGCACGCCCGATTATTCCTTTAAGCAACAAAGATATCGGTTATCTGCCCGGTGATGTTGAAAGTAAACTTGCACCATATATGCAGCCGTTGTGGGATAACTTAAAAGTTATACAAGATCAGTACAAAGAGACTGATAAGAATTTTCAAGCTATTAACACAATGATTAAAGAAGAAAAACTGGTTGTTGAACCGTTAAGTTATATCCGCGGAAGAAGTTTACAGCGTATTTATTTTATTGTTGATGAAGCACAAAACTTAACTCCTCATGAAATAAAAACAATTATCACACGTGCAGGCGAAGGTGCAAAGATTGTTTTAACCGGAGATATTTATCAAATTGATCATCCGTATCTAGATACACTTTCGAATGGTCTTTCTTATTTGATTGATCACTTCAAAGGGCAGAAACTTTATGCACATGTTAACTTAGAAAAAGGTGAACGTTCCGAACTTGCAGAACTTGCTAGTAATTTGTTGTAGTAAATGTTTGTCCAAATTCTTGCTAATTTTATCTTGCCTGAGTAAGTTATCATACTTCATTATCTTTTATTGACACATTAGGACACTTAATGAAATCCTTCATATTCAAACCCTTCGAAGAAATGACTCCCGAAGATTATGCTGAAGTTGGTTTTAAGTCGGGATTGGAAATTCATCAACAATTATTAACAGATAAAAAACTTTTCTGCCGGTGTCCCGCCGGAAAATACAGTGAAGAATACGATGCTGAAATTTTACGTCACATGCGCCCAACACTTTCCGAACTTGGCGAATATGACGGCACTGCATTGATGGAATTCAAAACAAAGAAAGAAATTATTTATCGTATCAAAAGAGAAACTGTTTGTACATATGAAATGGATGACACACCTCCGTTTTTAATTAATGACCAAGCGTTAGATATAGCTATCAAAATTGGTATGCTGTATAACTGTAACATTGTTGATGAACTTCATATTGCACGCAAACAATATTTGGACGGAAGTATTCCGACGGGATTTCAACGTACTGCAATATTTGCACTCGACGGCTGGATTCCATACAAAGATAGAAAAATTGAAATTGTGCAGATGTCCATTGAAGAAGATTCATGCAGAGAAGTAAGCGATGTCGGTCATTACAGAACATATTTAACAGACAGACTAGGTATGCCGTTAATTGAAACCGTTACCGGTCCCGATATGAGAACACCACAGGAAGTTGCGGAAGTAAATGATCTTTGCAGCGCTCTTGTAAGAAGTACGGGTAATGTAAGAAGAGGAATCGGCGCAGCAAGACAGGATGTAAATGTTAGTGTAGACGGTGGAACAAGAATCGAAATTAAAGGTGTGCCAAGAATCCCGATGATTCCTTTATTAACATATAATGAAGCAATGAGACAGTGGAATTTACTTCGGTTGCGAGAAGAACTTCATAAAAGAGGAATTACAGAAAACACTTTCGAATCTAAAACCGAAGACATAACCGGTATAATAAAATATTCCTATTATCTGCCTCTTCAAGAAGCAATCGAAAAGGAATACAAAATAAAGTGCGTCGTACTTCGCGGATATAAAGATTTATTACATTGGCAGACTCAGACGGATACTTATTTTTCACGCGAGATTTCAGATCGTGTTAGAGTTATTGCTTGCCTTACAACTATTCCAAACATTATTCATTCCGATAGTAAGGGTGATACTATAACCTCTGCAGAATGGCAGAAAATTAAAAAACACGTCAATGCAAAGAATGATGATACATTGGTTATCGTTTGGGGAGATGAAAGAGATACGAGTACGGCTTGTAAAGAAATTATAATTCGAGCAAAAGAAGCCGCAATCGGTATTCCTTCCGAAACGCGACAAGCATTAAGTGACGGAACAAACGGATTTGAAAGAATTTTACCCGGCGCTGATAGAATGTATCCCGATACAGATTTACCGCCGCAAAAAGTTACAAGGGATAGATTGGATAAAATTGGAGAAAATTTACCCGAACAGTTTTGGAAAAGAGAAAAGTGGTATAAAGAATTAAATATTCCCGAAGATACTATAAGACCATTAGCTGTTTCAAAGTTTGCGGAATTATTTAAAAAAGTTGTTAACGGTTGGAACATTAATTCAACAGCAGCGGCAGTTGCAATTATTCATTACCCCAAACGATTAAAGAAACTTGGGTATAATCCAAATTTAGTTACAATAGAAATGATGACTGAAATTTTAATAAATTATAAAGCAGGATTATTATCACGATGGGGAATGTTTATAGCTCTAAAGAAATCACTACAGCATGGTAAATTTTATCCTGAACTTTTGCCTAGACCGATATTAAAAGAAGAACTAACCAGTATAATTGCATTAAAGAAAAAAGAGCTCAAAAAGCTGAATTTGCTTTCCGAAGAAAAAAAGCAAAAGGTATTAATGGGGTTAGTAATGAACGAAGTAAAAATGAATATCGAAGGAAAATTAGTTGCAGAAAAATTATAATAACTTAATTAACTGTCATTCCGAAGGCGTCGTATTTTGACAACTGAGGAATCTCATCCAGACAACGGCATCTATTGGATAATATAGTTCGCTCCTGTTCTGGGCGGGAACTCTGAATGACACTTGTCTTTGAGGAGTATAATGACCACATCAGATTTCAAGGGTTACCGCGGTAAAGCGCTTTCTACATTAAAAAAATTTAACGCTTTGGTTTGGAGCGATGTTGTTATCCAAACCGAAAAAGGAAAGTATAAAGGAATAATCCTTCCCCGATCCGAAACCGCAGATGATGAGCATATTGTGATAAAAATGCCAATCGGTTATAACATCGGTGTTGCCGTTGAGAATATCACCGAAATAAAAATTAACGGAAGAAAAGAAGCTCATTATAAAATTCCCGAAAAAGAATTTCCTTATGACGAAGGAAAACCACGCGTTAAACTTTTCGGAACCGGCGGCACAATTGCAAGTAGATTAGATTATAGAACCGGTGCGGTTATTCCCGCATTTTCACCGGGTGAGCTTTACGGCTCGGTTCCCGAACTTGCCGATTATTGTAATCTAGAAACAGAAAAACTTTACGGTGTATTCAGTGAAAACATGGGTCCCGAACAGTGGATTGGGACAGCAAAAGCAATCGGTGCTGAAATTGAAAAAGGTGTAGACGGAATTGTAATCGGGCACGGCACAGATGTAATGCATCACACTGCGGCAATACTATCTTTTATGGTTCAGAATTCTCCAGTGCCGATTGTTATGGTTGGCTCACAAAGATCAAGCGACAGACCCTCATCAGATGCAGCATTAAATTTAATTCACGCAGTTAAAACAGCAGCAGAAAGTGATATTGCCGAAGTTATGGTCTGTATGTTCGGTCCGACATCCGACATATATGGCTTACTGCATCGAGGAACACGTGTTAGAAAAATGCATTCATCTTATCGTTCAACATTTAGAACAATCGGAGATATACCGATTGCAAAAGTGAGTCGAGATGAAATTACTCCTTTAAGAAAAGATTATAAGAAAAGAAGAAATGATAAAAATGTAATTGTTAATCCTGTCTTTGAAGAAAAAGTCAGCATAGTATATTACTATCCTAATATGAAGCCGGATATAATTGATTCGCTAATCGACAACGGATATAAAGGAATTGTAATTGCCGGTACAGGGCTTGGTCATGTTAACAAACCTGTTTATCCCGCATTAAAACGAGCACAAGAAAAAGGTGTCGCGGTTTATATGACAGTACAGACTTTGTGGGGCTACGTTCAAATGTATGTATACGAAACCGGAAGAGAAATGCTAGATCTTGGAGTTGTGCCCTGCGCTAATATGCTGCCGGAAGTTGCTTATGTAAAACTCGGCTGGGCACTCGGTCAGACTAGTGATCTTGAAAAAGTTAAAGAGATTATGCTCACTCCAATTAACGGCGAAACGACTGAGCGCGAACCGAGCAACGGTTATTTAATTTATCAAGGCGGGCTGCCCGAGGTTGAAGAGTTTATTTCGAAATATCGTAAATAATTTAGTCTTCCTTTTTGATGATATAATGAAACTCCTACGGAGTTTATTTTCCCTATCTTATTTTTTTCTACCATAATTATTCGGCTATGCCGAATTATTTTGTTGTTATGCCAGCAATGCGTAAAATGCTTATAGAATTTTCGACATGGTAGATCTACATTGCATAATCATTTTGTATTTTCTGCAGCTATTCCGGTTTGTGAAAAGTCCGTTAAAACTTCCATTATGGCAGAATAAATACATTCACAAAACCAAAAGAGGATGTCTTATAAGTTCAAAAATGTTATTGCGAGGCGTTTTTTTGCCGAAGCAATTTTGAATTAATAAGGTAAATGAGAGCACTTCCCCCAATAAACCGGGATTGTGATGACATATGTGCTTTTGAAACAGCCTCATAATTTAAATGCATTTTTTATTAATCGTTTTGAAGTCCGTTAGGACTTCCATTATGGTAACAAGATCGAAATCGCAAAATAAAAGAACTCCGGAGGAGTTCCATTATTAAACAGAATATGTTGTCGATAAGTTGTCCATTTATTTTTATCTTACCAAAACCCAAATTCAAAAGGAATACTAAATGAAAATATTATACATATATCCACACCCGGATGATGAATCATTCGGACCAGCTCATGTAATGCACAAACAAATTAGAGAAGGTCACGAAGTTTATCTTCTCACTTTAACAAAAGGGGGCGCAACAAAAAAACGTTTTGATATGAATTTATCGATCGAAGAAATGGGAGAAGTCCGTTTCAAAGAAATGCTTTGCGTTGAAAAAACTTTAAAACTTACAGGCATGACGGTCTTAGATTTACCCGACAGCGGATTGAAAGAAATGGATCCGCGCGAAATTGAAGAAATAGTAGAAGAACATATTCACAAAATAAAACCGGATGTTGTTGCAACTTACGCCGTACACGGTATCAGTGGATTTCATGATCACTTAGTTTCACATGCGGTTGTAAAAAATGTTTTCTGCAGATTGAAAGAATCCGCCGGTTATCCTAAAAGATTTGCCTTGGTAACAGTTGATGAACAAACCTCAAATGAAAGTCCGCATTTTAAATTGAACTTCTCAAAAGAAGAAGAGATTGACTGCGTTGTTACAGTTGATGATGAAGATATGAAAGCATTGCACGTAGCGCTAGATTGTTATGAATCTTATAAGTCCGTGATTGAACAAACCAATATAAAAGAGCTGCTGAAAAAAGAATCTGTGTTCGAATTATTTCAAGAAAGTTTTGATCCGCCCATAAATGATTTGTTTGATAAACTGCCGGGTTAATTTATGCTTCCGATGTATTTGGAAACATTAACGCCAATCGAGTTAAAAGAAAGATCGGAAAAATTAAATGAATTGTTAAAGGAATGCCGGCTTTGTCCCAACGAATGTTTAGCCGATAGAACTATTGGAGAAACCGGCGATTGCCATTCAACAGACGAAGTAATGATTTCAAGTTACGGTCCGCACTTCGGCGAAGAACCGCCGTTAACCGGAAACTTTGGTTCGGGCACAATCTTCTTCACAAATTGTAATTTGTCGTGTCAGTTCTGTCAAAATTATGATATAAGTCAACTCGGCAGAGGGGTGTCTGTTACTATAAAAGACTTAGCTCAGATAATGATCAGTCTTCAAAACAGAGGCTGCCATAATATCAACCTTGTTACTCCTACTCACTTTACATCACAAATTGTGGATTCACTTATTTTAGCAATAGATAAAGGCTTGCAGATACCTCTTGTTTATAATTGCGGCGGATACGAATCCGTTGAAACTCTTAAACTGCTTGATGGAATAATTGATATTTATATGCCCGATATAAAATATTCAAGTAACGAAACGGCAGAAAAATACTCTCTCATAAAAAATTATTGGTATGTCGTTCGTAAAGCGGTTAAAGAAATGCATAGACAAGTCGGTAACTTAAAAATAAGTAAACGAGGAATTGCACAAAGAGGATTGCTGGCTCGTCATTTAATTCTACCAAACGATATTGCCGGTTCAAAAAAGGTATTAGATTTTTTAGCCGAAGAAATTTCTAAAGATACTTATCTTAACTTGATGGATCAGTATTATCCTTCCTACAGAGCAAATCAATTTGAGGATTTAAATAGAAGAATCAGCAAGGAAGAATATTGTGAAATTATTGATTACGCTAAAAAATTTAAGTTGAGACTGGCTGAATAAATCCTAATATCGAAATCCTAATCCGTTAGCTAACGGATGGAATCTCTGACGTACAAACTAGAATCTATTTTAGTAGTAAAAGTTTTTTTGAGTCTGTAAAATCACC
>CAYLVF010000065.1:0-9507 GCA_964387045.1 uncultured Melioribacter sp.
TATAATTGTCTTTACATTAATGATTGGCGGAGTGGTGGGAGTTATATCTCAAAACGGAGGAACTGCCGGTCTAGCTAATTTGATTACACGTTATGCAAAAAAAGCAAAGTCTGGTCTTATCTCAAGCTGGTTGATGGGAATGGTAGTTTTCTTTGATGATTACGCAAATTCGTTAATTATCGGTAATATGATGAGACCTATTACCGATAAACTTAGAATCTCAAGAGAAAAGTTAGCATACATTGTTGATTCAACTGCTGCTCCGGTTGCAAGTATTGTTTTAATTAGTACATGGATTGGCTACGAACTTGGATTAATCAACGATGGATTGAAAAGTATCGGTTCTGATGCAAATGCATACGATGTTTTTCTTCAAACAATACCTTATAGATTTTACCCTATTGCAGCGATGTTTTTTGTGTTTCTAACATCCGTTATGAGAAGAGATTTCGGACCGATGTATAAAGCGGAAAAAAGAGCAAGTCTTACCGGGCAATTATTTGAAAGAAACTCGAAGATAGATGGTTTCAAAGAGAGTGAATCACAATTATACACCGGTGAAAAATCAAGATGGTGGAATGGAGTTATTCCAATATTTATTATTTTATTCGGAACTATTGCAGGCATGGTTTACACAGGTATGCTGGCAATTGAAGCAGCAGGCGAAAATAATTTTTCTGTTCAGAATATTATAAGTAATTCCGATTCCTATTCTTCGCTTTTATGGGCAAGTTTTACGGCAAGTGTTGTTGCAATTATAATGAGTTCATGGCAGCGAATATTAAAAATAAATGAGGCAATAAACGCTTGGCATAGCGGTGTCAAAACTATGTTGCTTGCGGCAATAATTTTAGTTTTTGCTTGGGGAATAAGTGATATTACAAATCAATTAAAAACTGCCGATTATCTCATCTCAATTTTAAGTGATGCAATTGACCCAAGATTTTTGCCGGTATTGGTTTTCTTGGTCTGCGCATTAATTAGTTTCTCAACCGGAACAAGCTGGGGCACTATGGCAATTGTAATGCCGATTGTAATTCCGCTTGCCGCAAAAATGGTTGAAGTTAGTCATCTTCCTGATTCGGAAACTCATTTAATTATTATCGGAGTTGTTAGCTCCGTTTTAGCCGGTTCTGTATTTGGTGATCATTGTTCACCGATTGCAGATACAACTATTTTAAGTTCGATGGCTTCTCAATGCAATCATATCGATCATGTTAAGACTCAGCTTCCGTACGCAATTCTTGTCGGTGTATTGTCAATGCTGCTCGGCGATCTACCAACTGCGTTTGGATTAAATCCATTTATTTCCATCGGAATAATATTTCTTGTTTTATTCGGCGTATTATATTTCTTCGGGAAGAAAGTACCGGAAGCTAAAGAGATTTAGTTTTATTCGAGTAATAATTCCTAACCTTCTCTGCTTTTGATTTGCCTATCACATTAGCAAGTTCTGCAGTTGCCGCATTCTTTATTTCATCTATACTATCAAAGTTAATCAACAATTTTTCGGCTACTTTTTGACCAATACCCGGAATCTCTGTCAGCTCGGTTTGTAATGTTCGCTTGTCTCTACGAAGTCTGTGAAAAGTAATTGCAAAACGATGTGCTTCATCGCGTAAATGTTGAATCAATTTCAAACTTGATGAAGTTTTAGGAATGCTTTGTGATTCTGATATGCCGGGAAAGAAAATTTCTTCTAATCTTTTAGCTAGCCCGATAATCGGTTGATCCTTTATTCCGAGTTCATTCAAAATTTCAACTGCGGAAGATAATTGACCTTTACCGCCGTCAACAATTATTAAATCCGGGAACTGCTCGTTTTCTTCAAGCAGCCTTTTGTATCTTCTTCTAATTACTTCCTGCATACTTGCAAAATCATCCGGACCTTCAACTTCATTAATAATATATTTTCTGTACAAACTTTTCTTTGGCTTCCCGTCAACAAAAACTACCATACTTGCAACCGTATCGGTTCCTTGCAGGTTTGATATATCGAAACATTCTATTTTACGGGGAAGGGTTTTTAGTCTTAAATCTCTTTGCAATGCGGAAAGAACATACGGAACATTCCCTTCTTTTTTCATTCTCTGAAGTTGAATTTCTTTCAACTGGAGAATTGCATTTTGCTTACACATCTGAAGTAAAGATTTGGCTTCGCTTTTTCTTTGCGGTATAACAAAACTTACATTACGGTTCCCTTTTTTACTTAACCATTCTAACAATGCATCTTTATCTACTGGAGTCTCTTCAACGATTATTTCTTTTGGTACATCAACGTATTCGTTGTAATAGAATTTAATTATTGCATTGTAAATTTCATTTAGATCATCACTTCTTTCCGAACTTAAATTTAGCTGGCGTTTTCCGACCAGTCTGCCGCTTCTTATGTTCAATATTGTTGATGCAACATCTTTACCTTCGATTGCTGCACTTATAATATCTTTATCATCTTTGCTTTGCAGTACAATTTTTTGTTTGGATGAATAAACTTCAAGCTGTTCTATTTTATCGCGGAGTGAAGCAGCGTTTTCAAATTTCAAATTTGCTGATGCATAATTCATTTCTGATTTTAATTCAGCCATCAATTCATCTGTTTTACCGCGAAGAAGTTTTACTACTTGATTTACCATTATGTTATAATCTTTTTCACTAATCAAACCTTCGCAAGGTCCGTCACATTTATTGATATGATAATCCAAACAGAGTTTTATTTTTTTTGATCGAATAACTTCATCGTCAATCCAGTATTTGCAGCTTCTAATTTTGAATAACTTGTTTATCATTCTAAGTGAAGCTTTCATACTTTTTACATCAGTGTAAGGGCCAAAATATTTTGAACCGTCTTTTTCAATAGTACGCGTTGAATAAATTTGCGGATATGGTTCATTTGTTATTCTGATATAGGGAAATGATTTATCGTCTTTTAGACAAACATTATAACGAGGTTTGTGCTGCTTGATTAAATTGTTCTCAAGAATAAGCGCTTCCATTTCGCTGCTTGTGATTAACAATTCAAGATCAGCTACTTTTTCAACCATTATTTTTGTTTTAGGAGAATCGACCGAACTGTGAAAATAGGAACGCACACGGTTACGCAAATTCTTTGCTTTACCGATGTAAATAATTTTTCCTTTTTCATTTTTAAATTGATAAACACCCGGTTCAGCGGGAAGATTTTGTAATTTATTTTCAACTTGTTGATTCATTTTAAGATGTAATTAACAATTTTTTCGGAAATAAAAAAAGGCTGACAATTGTCAGCCCCAAAAATAATATTTCATCAATAATTAATTAAAAGAATAATTCTTCGGTATAACAACAATTCCTGTTTCGGTTACGGTAAACCTTTTCTTATCTTGAATTGGATCGAAACCGATTTCAAATCCTTCGGGAACGGTAACGTTCTTATCAATAATTGCTCTTCTAATTCGTGCATGTCTCCCGATATTTACATTGTCCATTATTATTGAATCGGTAACATATGAATAACTGTTGACTCGAACATTTGGACCAAGAATTGATCGTTCAACTAAACCGCCGGAAATAATTGTTCCGTCCGTTATCAAAGAATTGAACGCTCTTCCGACCCTTTCCCCTTCGTGCGATAAAGTTTTTGCCGGGGGAAGCTGAACCTGACGTGTTCTTAATGGCCATTTAACATCGTATAAATTAAAATGAGGGCTGACATTTAACAAATCCATTGCAGCGGCGTAGTAGCTGTCAATAGTACCAACATCAACCCAGTATGGGTCTGCCGTTTTGTTCTCATCAACAAACCGGAACGAGTATACATTGTATTTATTTTTGATCATATACGGAATTACATGCTTCCCAAAATCATCGCTTTCAACTTTTTCATCGCTCATTTTCTTAAGAACATCTTTAAGAACTTTTGCGTTGAAAATATATATTCCCATATTGACAAAAGAATATCCTTCACGGTCTGGGCTTTCCGGCGGGTTTTTAGGTTTTTCTACAAATGATTTTACTTTATAATTTTTGTCAATATCTAATATTCCGAAGCGTGAGGCTTGATCTTTAGGTGTGTAAATGCTGGCAATTGATAAATCAGCATCTTTTTCGGTATGATACTGAAGCATCTTCATATAATCCATTTTATAAATATGGTCCCCCGATAAGAGCAATACCCAACTAAAATCATTCTCACGTACTAAGTTCAAGTTTTGGAAGATCGCATTTGCAGTCCCCAAATACCAATTGTTGCTGATTTTTTGTTGAGGAGGAATCGAAAAAATAAATTCGCCTAATTCATAATTAAAAATATTCCATGCTTCGTAAATGTGTTGATTAAGTGAATCCGATTTGTACTGGGTAAGCAAATAAATTTTTCGTAAGCCTGAGTTCAAACAGTTAGATAACGCAAAATCAATAATTCTGTATTTACCTCCGAAAGGAACCGACGGTTTTGTGCGATAAAGAGTCAGCGGATTTAAACGTTCACCTTGCCCCCCGGCAAGAATCATTGTTAAAGTAGCTCTTTGTAATGCTGATCCGGTGAATGCCATTGGTGGTCTCTCTGTTTTTATTTGTCAATATATTCATTTCACCTTTATTTGGCAAAAAAACATATTGTTAAGAACACATATCCATAATTTTTTCTCATATAAATCAAAATATAAATTTATTTTAGGATATTCATTAAATTTATACTCTAATAAAAATAGACTGAACTTGGACAAAAGGTACTTTTTTATTTCGGATATTCACTTAGGACTTCAAACTAAAGAAGCAGAGAAAGTAAAGGAAAACAAGCTAGTTAAGTTTCTTGAATTTGCCGCAGATAATTGCGATGAGTTAATTATTCTCGGTGATCTTTTTGATTACTGGTTCGAATATAGAAGAGTTATTCAAAAAGGATTTTTCAAGACATTAGCTGCGTTGCAGAGTTTATCCGAAAAGGGGATAAAAGTTCATTACGTTATTGGTAATCATGATTTCCTGCATAGAGATTTCTTTGAAACTGAAATTGGAGCTGTTCTTTACTACGATACTGTTTCTATGAATCTCAATAACAAAAAATTTTATATAGGTCATGGCGATGGTCTTATAAAAAATGATTTGGGATATAAAATTTTAAAGAAACTTTTGAGGAATAGAGTTTTACAATTCATGTTCTCATTGATTCACCCGGATCTTGGGATTAAGATTGCAAGCTCGACAAGTAAAAAATCTCGCGATTATACCAAGACCAAAGATTATGGTGAAAGTGACAGTTTATTTGAAGCAGCAAAAGAAAAAATTTCCGAAGGTTATGATTTTGTTATGTTCGGGCATTCACACAGAAGAAGAATTGAAAAATTTGATGATGGGTATTACATAAACTTAGGTACATGGCTAAGACAACCATGCTACGGTAAATTCGCAAATGATAATTTCGAGATAATCGACTGGTAGAAAATGTTAAAATCCAAAAAGAAGAAGTCAGATTCTAAGAAGAATCTTAAAAAAATATTTTTATCGTTCTTCAGTACAATTTTTATTGTACTTCTTATTGCTTCCTACATTTTCTTTGATTATGTAGCTTCGGGTTTGCCATCATTAGAACAACTTGAAAATCCCAAACCTCAATTAGCAAGCAATGTTTACAGCGTAGACGGTGAATTGATAGGTCAATACTTTCGTCAAAACAGAATTGAAATAAATATTAATGATGTACCGGAAGAATTTATAAATGCACTAATTGCAACAGAAGATAGAAAATTCTATGACCACTGGGGAGTTGATCTCGAACGCCTCGTAAAAGCTATGGTAAAAAATGTCTTCTTGATGAGAAGAGAAGGCGCTTCAACTATCACGCAGCAATTGTCACGAAATTTATACGGGTTTTGGAGCGGTAAAGAATCCTCCTATGATATTGTCGTTCGAAAAATTCGTGAATGGATTACGGCAGTTCAAATAGAAAGCAATTACACTAAGAAGGAAATATTAGGAATGTATTTTAACATCTCCTATTTCGGACGTGGTGCGTACGGAATTGAAATGGCTGCTCGTACATATTTCGGGAAAAAATTTATAGAACTCGACCTGAAAGAAATGGCAGTCTTAGTGGCTATGTTGAAATCACCCGTTGTTTATGATCCTATCAGACGATACAATAATTCTATACAACGGAGAAATCTTGTTCTATATAACATGGTTCAGATGAATATGCTTCAAAGAGAAAGGTACGATCAACTTAAAGAAGAACCAATTGATCTTTCTTTCCGCGAAACAGCCGAGGGATTTAAGAGTAATGTTGCCCCGCACTTTGTTGAACATGTTAGACAGCAGCTTTCTCGTATGGCTGATAGATACGGGTTTGATCTATATGAAGACGGGCTTACAATTTATACAACATTAGATACCGAAATGCAGAGGATTGCCGTTAACGCTGCACAAGCACACTTAAAAGAATATCAAGAATTGTTTGATAAACGTTGGAATTGGAATCGAAATAGAGCCGTATTAGATGATATGCTTGATAAAGCAATAAAAAGACGTCCCGATTATAGAAACGCTGTTACAAGTGACGAAAAAAATGAAATTTATCAGAGATTAATTAAGAACGTGGCTTTCGTTGATTCGGTTCAAAAAGTTAATCAAACTATTGAAGTTGGTTTCGTATGTCTTGATGTTACAACCGGTGAGATCAGGGCAATGGTTGGTGGACGGGATCAGCAATTCAAGTACGGGCTAAATCACATCACACAAATTCGACGTCAACCGGGTTCTGCGTTTAAACCTATTATTTATACTGTTGCCATAGATAACGGGCTGTACCCGGCTTATCCAATTCTAAATCAGCCTTTTAATTATGAAGGATGGGAACCGCAAAATTTTGATAGAAGTACTTCGGGGTTTGTTACTCTTCGCGATGCATTACGAAGATCACTTAACATAGTTTCGGGAAGATTAATTATTGAAGACCACGTTAAACTTTGGCAGGTTGGAAGATATGCAGATCGGCTCGGAATTAAAACAAAACTTGATTTATACCCGGCAATTTCACTAGGGGCATCGGAGGTTACACCGCTTGAGTTAACTGCGGCTTTTGCTACAATTGCAAATCATGGAATTTACAACGAACCGATATCTATTCTTCGAATTGAAGATAAAGACGGAATAGTTATCGATAATTTCTCAACCGAAACACGCGAAGCAATACCCGAAGAAACCGCATACATTATAACCGATATGATGAAATCGGTTATTGATGCCGGAACCGGTGCAAGGATTAGAACTCAATTTAAATTTAACAGACCGGCAGGTGGAAAGACCGGGACAACACAAGAATTTGCCGACGCATGGTTTGTGGGCTTTACTGCTCAATTAGCTGCCGGTGTTTGGGTCGGGTTCGATGATAGAAGGGTTACTTTTACAGGTAATTACGGTCAGGGCTCTCAAGCCGCTCTTCCTATTTGGGGAAGATTTATGAAAGATGTTTATGATAAATTTGATTTCCCCGTAGTAGATTTTGAACTCCCGGCTACCGGAAATATTACATCAATTAATTTCTGTTCCGAATCAATTTTTGAATTGGGTGACCCGAGAATTTATTCTTCAGATTGCAATTCCGGTGTCTATACCGATATAATAAAATTAAAAGACATTCCACCTATGTTTAATTCTCAAAGAGATACTACGATTAAAATATTTGAAATGTATCTCGCTCCGGATAGCAGCGCTAATGAAGCCGTAGAAATTCGCTGATATATTTGTGAATTAATGGTAATAGTTATTGATGGTACTTATTGATCTTAATTCTTACAGTGATTTTGGTGAATAGATAATTAAGCTTGGATATATATTTTAATCAAGGCATTTTATATTTGTTTTGGTAATATTTTTTTTGTTCATTTATTATTGATTTTTGCGGCAGAACAATTTTGGTAATGATTAAATTTTTCTTGAGAGTATCTGCAGAAAGTGATTTATTGAGGAGTGCTTTTGTGTTAAGCCCGGATGGCGAAATTGGTAGACGCGCTAGGTTCAGGGTCTAGTTGGTGCAAACCAGTGCAGGTTCGAGTCCTGTTCCGGGCACAATTAATTTGAGCTGGTATTAATAAGCTATATTGAAAATATGCTGAAAAATTTAATCATATTGTTCTCCAAGTCTGTTAACCTATTCCTCTTTTCTAATAATTTAATAGTGGTCAAAACGAGTCCATCATCAAGAAGAAGTTGAAAGTAACAGTAAAAATTGATTCCGAATTGGAAGTGTTTATTGATGAGGACTATATTAATCTTGTGATGAGAAATTTATTATCGAATGCTGTTAAATTTTCACATCCTAATAAAACAATAGAATTTTTAACCGAGGACAGGCAGATGTAATCTTAGTTCATATTAAGGATAGCGGTGTAGGTATCGAAGAAGATAAATTGAAAAAACTTTTTGATTTTGGCGGGAATGTGTCAACCCCGGGGACTCAGAACGAAAGGGGAACTGGGCTGGGGTTAATTTTAGTCCGCGATCTAATTGATAAATGGGGTGGAAAATTATTCGTGAAAAGTGAATCAGGTAAAGGGAGTGCTTTTACATTTTCAATTCCGAAAACAAAACCAACCTAGTAAATGACCAATCAAAAACACGGCAAAAAAGAATTAGAAGATTCGGTTAACTTAGCAGATGAACATTATGAAAATTTTCCCGTCCTTTCGTTGCTTTTTCCCAAAAATATCAGGAATGATGTTGCATTGATTTACCGCTTTGCAAGAACTGCTGATGATATTGTAGATGAAGGAAATGATCCAGACGAAATAAAGCACAATAAACTCTCTTCTTTCATGAATGAATTTGAAGAAGCTCTTAACGGTAATTATAAAAATAATTTTTGGAAACTTCTTCATAATACAATTAAAACAAAGCAATTGAATTCGGAACATTTCCTAAACCTATTGAAAGCTTTTGAACAAGACTTACATAAAAAAGAATATGAAACATTTGATGAATTGTTAGATTATTGCAGGAACTCCGCTAATCCGGTGGGACGAATAATTCTTGAACTTAACGATATAAGAGATGAAAGACTAAACTTGTTATCGGATGATATCTGTACTGCCTTGCAGCTTACAAATTTTTGGCAGGATGTAAAAATTGATTTGCAAAAAGGAAGAATTTATATACCCAAAGAAGATTTTAAAAAATTCGGAACTGATAAATCAAGTTTGTACGATGAACAAAAAACCGATAACTTACGTCAACTCATAAAATTCGAGTCAGAAAGAACGGAAAAACTTTTTACTGAAGGGAGTAAAATTCTTAAGTTTCTTCCATTTCGATTAAGATTGCAAATTCGGTGGACAATAAACGGCGGAACGAAAATTATTGAAAAGATTAAAAAAAATGAGTATGATGTTATGAATTTTAGACCGACTCTCTCAAAAATTGATTTTTTGATTGCGTTGATTAAACCGGTAGCAAAAAATGTTAAGTGATTCAAAAAAAATATCGAAAGAAAGCAAAAGCAGTTTCTACTATGCTTTTAACTTATTGCCTGCAGAA
>CAYLVF010000066.1:0-9454 GCA_964387045.1 uncultured Melioribacter sp.
ATTAAAAAAATAGTTGAGGTAAATGAAATATGTCAGACAAGAAAAAACAATCTGCCGAAAAACAAATTAAAGAAGATGTGAAAACAGATGAAACAAAAATAGAGATTGAACGAGATACTAATTCGCAACAATCTCTGGAAAATGAAGTTGAAGAAAAAACTGAAAATATCGACGAATACGAATCGCGTATCGAGGAATTAACCACAGAAAACGAACGACTTCGTGATCAATTGCTGCGAAAAGCCGCCGAGTTTGAAAACTATAAAAGAAGAACGGAAATAGAAACTTCTAATTTTCTGAAGTACGCAGGTGAATTTGTCGTTACTCAAATTCTTCCCGTTTATGATGATATTCGCAGATCATTAGAACATGCCGATTCGAAGAACAATGAATCATTTAAAAAAGGAATCGAGATTGTTTACGAAAAGTTTTCAAGAATTCTAAAAGAAATTGGCGTAACCAAAATCGAAGCAAAAGGCAAAGATTTTGATTTTAATTTGCATGAAGCATTAATGCAGAAAGAAGTTGATGACATTCCGCCTCACACGGTTATCGAAGAGATTGAACCGGGTTATATGTATAAAGATAAAGTAATAAGGCATACAAAAGTTATTGTTAGCCAAGCGTCTTCGGTAAATGCCGAAGATAACAGCGAAACACAAAAGGATGGTAATGAATAAACGCGATTATTACGAAGTTCTCGGTGTTGATAAAAACGCTTCAAACGACGATCTAAAAAAAGCATATAGAAAACTAGCGCTTCAGTATCATCCCGATAGAAATCCGGATGATAAAGAAGCAGAAGAAAAATTTAAAGAAGCTGCCGAAGCTTACGAAATTTTAAGCAACTCCGAAAAACGAACGAAATATGATCGCTTCGGACATAATGGTTTGCGGGGCGGGCAAGACTTCCACGGATTCTCGGATGTTAATGATATTTTTAGCCACTTCTCTGATATTTTCGGCGGTTCGTTCGGAGGTTCATCAATTTTTGACGATTTCTTCGGCGGAGGAAGAACTTCATCCCGCTCAAGACAAAGAACTTCCGGTACACCGGGTACTGATTTAAAAGTAACTTTAAAATTAACTCTTGAAGAAATCGCTACCGGGGCGACAAAAAAAATCAAACTGAAAAAGTATAATAAATGTAATACCTGTAACGGAAGCGGAGCGGAGGATTCAAATTCATTCCGAACGTGCTCTGTTTGCAATGGCTCCGGTGAAATTAGGCAAGTTTCACGATCTGTTTTCGGTCAATTTGTGAATATTGCACAATGTAGTAATTGTAACGGAAGCGGAAAAGTTATTTCAAAATTTTGTAATACATGTTCCGGTGAAGGAAGAGTTTACGATGAATCAACTATAAGAATAAATGTACCAGCCGGGGTTACTGATAATAGTTACATGTCATTACGAGGCGAAGGCAATGCGGGTAAAAACGGCGGACCGGCAGGTTCTGTAATTGTAATTTTCAAAGAACTCGAGCATGAGTATTTTGAACGCGATGGCGATAATGTTATCTATGATTTGTTTGTAAGTTATCCGGAAGCAGTTATGGGAACGGAAGTCGAGGTTCCGACTCTGAGCGGAAGAGCAAAATTAAAAATTGAACCGGGTATAGAATCGGGTAAATTTCTAAAGATGCGTGAAAAAGGAATTCAGCACCTCAATAGTCATGGTGCGGGTGATCAATTGGTAAGAGTAAATATTCATATACCAAAGAAAGTTAGTGCAAAAGAAAAAGAACTGTTAAAAGAATTACAGCAGATGCCCAATATTAAAGTTCCCCAATAAATAAAGGAACAATTGGAAGCTTTGAGAGATTTTGTTAAAAAAATCGGGTTAACCAGTACAGAGTTTACTATATTTTCTTTTCTGATTGCCGCGCTATTAATCGGTGCAATCCTAAATTTTCTGAAGTATTCACCCGAAGAAAATAAATTACTGGTCTTTGATTATGCTGAAACGGATAGTTTGTTCGATTCTTCTTCGATAAGTCTCAAAAATGTGGAAAAAAGAGTTGATTCTAAGCAGGAACTTTTAGATTTTAGTGTCGATAAATCTTCAAGAAGCGATACAAAAAAGAAAGAGCTTCTCGAAAAAAGTATTAACCTTAATACTGCCGATATTGAATTGCTCATAAAATTACCTGGCATAGGAATTAAGACTGCCGAAAAAATAATTGAGCTTAGAAATTTCAAGGGAGGGTTCAGCAGTATTGATGAACTTCTTGAAGTAAAAGGTATCGGCGAAGTTAAATTAGGAACAATTAAAAAATATCTATACATCGCTAAGTAACAGTATCTTAAATCCGGCGGAGGAAAAATGAGTTCTAAGAGTGAACCCTGGTATGTGCATGCGATCTTGTATGTCGTTATTATTGCTTTAGTTTATGTGTTAATTCAAGTAGCGATCATCGGTCCCACCCAAGTTATTGAACAAGAAAAATATTGGAGAACCGAATCTCGGGCTCGAATGCTTAATTTGCGAGAAGCTCAAATCTTGTGGAAAGATAAAAACGGAAACTATACCGATAATATTGAAAATCTAATTTCGTTTGTTAAAAATGATACCACAATTGCAAAGTTGAAAGATCAGATTGATTCTTTAAGCGGAAGGTCTAAGTATCCGTTCAAAAAATTAGTTAGTGGTCCCTTTGAACCGGACTCACTTTTCTGGGCTCCTAAATCTCACTCATATTATTTATTGAAGGTTGATACTACAATTAATTACGATACAGTTGTGAACAGAAGAGGAAACATAGTAAGAGTTGATACATTAATTGAAGTTGGAAAAAGATATTTACTTGAAGACCCGGATGGCTTCGGAAAAATCGGTGATCTAACCAGCGATGCATTGATTAACACGCCGTCTTGGGAATAATAATGCAATGCCATTGTTTGAAAATCATGTTGGAGTATCGCTTAGCCTTGATAAGATAAGATTAGTTGAATTAGTTTATTCGGATAACGAATTTATTTTGGAGAATGTTGATGAAGAAGTTTTCGGAGAAAGATTAGTTGTTTCTTCAATTCTAGAAAATTTCTATAACATTCTCCAAAATTCCTTTAAGGAAATCCTTTCGCGAAATACTCTGAAATCAAAAAACATTTCTTTTAGCCTTGATCCGGAATTTTTTATAAACTTTGAAATACCTTTCGATAATACACTTCTTAAAAAAGATCTTGCAGAACACATCAAATGGGAATTTAAAAAACTTCATCCCGAACTGAATGCCGATGATTACCTGATTCAAAATATTGAATTGAAAAAGGGGGAAGAATTAATATCAAATGTTGCTGCCGTGCTATGCTTGAATAAAAAAATTGTTTCGGGATTACAAAAATTATCTCAAACCTATAAACTTAATTTAAGATTTGTTGACTACTCTCACACTTCATCTGATGTATTATTACGTTTTAAAAAATCACTAAAAGGTTTATCGGGTTTAAGCATATATAAATCGAATAATTCTTTTTCCCTATCAATTTTAGATGACTTCAAACCTATAGCCATGTTAAAAAAGCGCATTCAGAAAAATCAACTACCGATGAATGTAATTAAACATACATTAAACAACTTAGTAGGAAAGCGAAGCGGATTAAGTAATTTTCTCTACGCCTACATAACAGGAGTTAATATTCACGAAGATGAGATTGATCGAATGAATGAGTTATTCGGTCTCAAATTCAAGCTCTTAAATCCATTTAGTGATGTAACAATCGGCAAAAATGCACAAAGTAAGGTTGAACTGATTGAAAACCCAACCGAGTATTCATCTGCAGTTGGAATTGCATTGAGACTTTTTTGATGAGAATAATTTCCGGTAAATATAAAAGCCGATCAATCAAAGCCCCCAGTTCCAAATTTACCAGACCCACAACCGATATTGTAAAAGAAACAATTTTCAACATTCTCCAAAACAGGATCGAAATTGAAGGTTCAAAAGTTCTTGATATTTATGCCGGTTCCGGTTCGCTCGGTTTGGAAGCTTTAAGCAGAGGAGCCGCAGAAATTCATTTTGTTGAAATGAATTTTTCCGTATTTAAAGTTCTGCTGAATAATATAAAAAATTTAAAAGCCGAAGATTCATGCCGTATTTTTAAGAAATCGGCTTTAAAATTTACACAAACTAAAGAACACGAAACATATGATTTGATATTTGCCGACCCGCCATTTTTTGAATATGATATTCATACTGTTTACAAAAATATAATCGGTAAAAATTTTCTTAAAGATGACGGAATTTTTATAATAGAAAGATCAATTCAAACCGAGAAACAGGATGTAGAAGGATTCGGAATTAATCCTTTCAAGAAAATTGGCGACAGTTTAATCTATTGGTTTGAAAAGTAATTATCATTTTCTAACTTGGAGCAGGTTATAAAAATTGATTTGATAGATAGAAGTTAAGAATGAGATGATCTTTTTAATTACTTCTAAATTAATTATATATTTATTCAGTAAACAAATTTTATTGATATGAAAAAAGTAATTTATCCCGGGACATTTGATCCGGTTACAAACGGTCACATAGACGTAGTTAGAAGAGCAACCGAATTATTCGATAAAGTAATTGTTACCGTCGCTCAAAACCCGTCAAAAACATGCCTCTTTAGTACGGAGGAAAGAGTAGAAATGTTAAACGAAAGTTTAAAAAATTTCAATAATGTATCGGTTGATTCGTTTGACGGCTTGGTTGTTGACCATGCAAGGGAAGTCGGTGCAATCGGAATAATACGAGGACTCAGAGCCGTAAGTGATTTTGAATATGAATTTCAGATGGCATTGATGAATAGAAAACTTGATGATAATCTTCGAACAATATTCTTAATGCCGCATGAAAAATATACTTATCTGAATTCAACGATAATTAGAAATCTTGCTCAATTTAAAAGCGATGTAAGTGATTTTGTTACACCATTTGTCGAGAAAAAATTACGAGAAAAATTTAATTACTAAATCATGTATATAATGCTAATAATATCCATACAAAATGAAGCACCATAAAATAAAAGAAACCGGCTATCGTTACTCTCCACCAGTATCTATGTCGCTTGCGTGCAGGGTTATAACCACCGGCTTTTTTTATAATCCACATTCCAATAATGAAAAAAAATCCCCCGACACCGTATAGGTAAATGTATGGAAGCCAAACATTGAAGAAGATATTTGACATGACATTTCCGAAAAAATGAGCGAGAAAATCTACTTAAGCGTTTTATGATGCGCAAGTAAAATCTAAGAATAATAATTTGAAAGAGGAACGTTGATTAATTTGCTTGAAATAGCTGAATTGGGAGCACCGATTTTAAGAGATATCTCTATTAGAATAGGCAGTATTGATAAAAATATTATTGAGTTGATAGAAAGAATGAAATTTACTGTTAATAAAGTAAACGGAGTTGGTCTTGCCGCTCCTCAAGTATTTCATTCAAAACGTATATTTATAATTGCATCCAAACCGAGTGTGCGTTATCCCGATGCACCTTTGATGGAACCGGAAGCTGTGATAAATCCTGTTATTAAAAAAATGTCAAAATCTAAAGTCAAAGATTGGGAAGGCTGTTTAAGTATTCCCGGAATCAGAGGCTTAGTCCCTCGCTCCGAATCAGTTGAAGTAGAATATATGGATGAAAGCGGTGAAATTGTTTCCAAAAACTTTATTGGATTTTTAGCAAGGATATTTCAACATGAATATGATCATATCAATGGATTAGTATTTTTGGATAGAGTTGAATCGAGTAAATATTTAATAACCGAAAAAGAATATCAAAGAATCGTATCAACTAAATAAAATTTACATTTCTTTCTCAACTTCCAACACTTTGCCTTCAACAAATTGCCCGTCTAAAAGATGTTCATTATTAATATAAATAACACCGTCTTCATCATGCGGTTCACCTAAAACTGAATGAGCAGATTTCAATCCTCCCATATAACCACGCGCATCACACATATAAATTAAGTCACCAACTTCGGCTTCCATTATCTTCATATCATTTCTTGAAACGTTAACAGTGTCTTCTTCACCTTCCTTAACTTTCCATCGGACTTTTATTTTTTCACCTTCTCGTTCGTTAACTTTGCCGCCTTTGAACCATTCTTTTGCTTTGGTAAGAGACCAAACTGTCAATCCTTCGGTATTGCTGTAAGGATCGTACTTAACATAATATGTTACAGAAAGCGAAACCAAACTTGTCATAATTAATGCGAGGAAAACCATCAAAAAGATAATTTCAGGATCGGAAGGTTGAACACCAAAAATGTATTTAGCAAAAGCAATTATTATAAACAATACTACTGAAATAGTTGTAAGGATGAACATTATTCTGCTTGCATTACCTGTTGACTTTATTTTCTTAACAATGTTTTTTTGCTGGTCTGTAGTTAACGTGATTAAAACACCCACAACAGCACAGACAAATAAATTATATAAAGCCCTTATGTATGAATACGGATGCACAGGGTCCATTTCTATACCGTGATCGAATGGAGCTATTAATATTCCGGGATATTTTGCACCAAGTATCATTAACGCAACGCCGCCTAAAAATGTTGAGATCACTGCGGCAGGCGTAAAACGCCTCCAAAAAATTCCAAGAAATATGCCAATTACAAGTGGTGGCGTTAATGTAGAATGAAAATAACCATGTGCTTCATACACTGTTGGGAAATTTTTAAATGCCAGAACACCGATAACCCCAAGTACCGTAATTATTGCTGAAGAAGTCCTTGCCGCAAATAGTTCTTTTTTGTCAGTCTCTTTATCAGTTAAAATCTTAGCTTTGACCCATTTCTTAAAAGGTCTATGAACGTCATTTATATAAATTGCTGCCGTGGCGTTTATAAGTGTATCCACGGTTGACATTAATGCCGCCGTGAGTGCCGCCATAATAAATCCAAAGACACCGGGGATTGCAACAATGTTAGCAACAACAACAAAAATTTGATCCGGCGAAGTGTTTGGCGGTACGGTTGTTGGGTCAGCAACAGATATGGCTTTTCCAAGCCATCCGGCATTACCAACTACAATTGCCGAAAGCGGTAACATGAACAAAATATTGAAAGTAGCTGCTTTTCTTCCTTCATCAACACTTTTTGTTGCCATGAACCGCATAATAAGCCCCATGTTCATGAACAAGAAACCAACCGACCCGGCAATACCATCCTGCCAAAAAATTCCGACAAAATTAAAACTGGAAGGATCATTGAAATGTGCTAACGGTAATTTCCATTCAGTCGGAAGAAGATTCCAAAAAACATCAAATCCGCCTAGGTAATCTAACCCTAATATAAAGAGAAAAAATCCTGCGAATAATAGAATGAATCCTTGTAAAAGATCCGTAAAAATTACTGCGGTTTGCCCGCCGAAAGTAATGTATATACCAGTTATTACAGCGATAAATATAATCGTCCCCATCAGAGTTACATCAAACTCCATTCCCCAAAAGGCAAAGCTTTCAGGCAATAAGGGAAGAGCTGCTTTACCCAAAGTTAAAAATCCGATACTTATGTACCCAACCATATAAAGTATTAACAACAATGTCGCCAAAAATCTTGCCGATGGGCTGAATCTCTTTTCAAAATATTCAGGGATTGATCTGATCTTTGTGTAAACAATTATGGGCAGCCATCCAAATAAGAAAAAGGGAATGAAGAACCAATCTTTAATGTAGGTCATAGTAGATGATAAACCATGCTCGAATCCCTTAGCGGAATATTTAACGAAACTATGGCTTCCAACGCCTGTAGCTACGATAGAAAATGCAATTAACCACCACTTAAAACGCCTGCCGCCAAAGAAAAAATCTTTAGTGCTTCTGTTGTACTTTCCAAAATATGTTCCGAAGAGCATAATTAATAAGAAATAAACAACCATCACAACCCAATCGGTTGAAGTACCGATGTTGTGGAATGTTTGAAATTTACCGGGTGCTGTTTCCATAAATTATAAGTATAATGCCGCAATAATTAAAAAGGCGTGAAGAAAAACGAAATAAAAATAACCGCCAATGATTACTAGAAACCATCGCTTGTGTCTTTTTATTTTAAAATTTAATGCACCGCTTTTGATGATGATTATCACACCAACCAAAAAACAAATTCCTCCTACTACGTAGAGGTAAATAAAGGGTAACCAAGTGTGAAAAAAAGACGGCATATTTTTATTTGATCGGATTTCTGTTTTTGAATTTGTGAAAGTTACTCAAGCCGATATATTTTTGCAAACAAATCAGACCGATTTTATATTAAATTAATGCTTGCTTTTTATCAATTATACAATTTTGGATACGTTAGCTGAATAAATTACATCAAAAAATCTTTGCTTTTCAGTCGAAGCCTATCTAAATTTAAAATCTGAATTTTATTAATAGCAAAACAAGGAGTGATTATATTATGGGTATGATGGCCAAGATGAGAAGTTTGGCTCCGTGGTTCATTATTACGGTAGGTGGTTTGTTCGTTTTATTTATGGTTTTATCCGATTCTCAATTGGTTAATATTGTCGGGCAGCGCTCAAACAATATAGGGTATGTAAACGGTGAACCAATAACATATCAGCAATTTACTACATATTTTGAAACCGTGAGACGTCAACAACAAGCGCAAACAGGTGAAGATGTTGATGAAACTCAACTTGAAGCTTTGAGGGATCAAGTTTGGAGCGCCGTAGTAAACCAAATGCTGATTGATGAAAAGATAGATGAATTTGGTATTAGTGTGACTGATGAGGAGGTAAAGGAAACAATATTAGGACCTAACCCGCCTGCTTTTTTAAGACAAAGTTTTATAGATGAAAATGGTGTTTTTAATCGCCAAGCCTACGAACAAGCTCTTTTTGATCCTCGTAATGCCGAAGTTTTAATTCAAGCCGAAGAAACTGTCCGGGCACAAATGGTGCAAGATAAATTAAAGTCGTATCTCTCCGGTTCGGTTGTGATTAATGAAGGGGAAGTAAAAAGAAAATTTATCGAACAGAATACGGTAATGACAGCCGAATACGGGTTAATTGATCAAACTCTAATTCCGGATACTCTAGTAGCTGTTACCGATGCTGATTTACTTGATTATTACAATAAGAATAAATCAGATTATAAAGTTGATCCGCAAAGAAAAATTAAATACGTGATGTTCGAAAGAAAAGCATCGCTTGACGATTCCACGAGTATTGTAAAAAACTTAGAAGCGATTATCAAAAATATTGAATCAGATACAGCCTCGTTCAGATCATTTGTAAATATCTATTCGGAACAGCCATATGCAAAGGATACCTTAACAGATGATAAAATTCATCCGAACGCTGTTGAATTATTAAATCAGTCGATTGTTGGCGAGATAATTGGTCCGGTTCTAACGATGGATGGATACACTGTTTACAAATTAATCAACAAATTCAGAGGTATTGAAGAGTTTGCAAGAGCTTCACATATTCTCATCTCAGGTACAGAAG
>CAYLVF010000067.1:0-4419 GCA_964387045.1 uncultured Melioribacter sp.
CACGTTCAAGAGTTTCAATAATGATGGAATGGTTCCCGCAATTTGTTGTTGATGCTCACGAAATGGGATCGTTCAGTTCTTTCCTTTTTAATCCGCCCCGCGAGCCGATTAATCCATACCTCGATAAAAAAATACAAGAGTGGTGGAATGTGTTTGCAAAAGATCAAGCAGCGGCTATGGATAAATACGGATGGAGTTATTACACGCGTGAATGGCTTGAAGATTGGTTCCCCGGTTACGGTAGTTCTTATCCAAGTTTTTATGGTGGTGTAAGTATATTATATGAACAAGCAAGAACTGCCGGCTTAAATGTAAAAAGACCGGAGGGAAGAATCTTGACTTATGCCGAATCCGTTCAACATCAATATGTCAGCTCAATAGCTAATCTCACCACTGCCGCAAAAAATAAAAGTGAATTGATGAGAACATTTTACGATATAAGAAAAGCGGGTTTAACTCCATATCATCCAAACGGTGTAAAAGCATATATATTTGATGTTTCCGAAAATCGATCAAGAATTGATTCGCTTATGAAAGTGCTTGAATTTCAAGGAGTGGAAATATTTCAAGCGTCGGAAGATTTTCATGTTACGAGCGCAAAAAGTTATTTGGATAAAAAATCTACTAACAAAAAATTTTCCGAGGGGTCATACATTATACCTCTTGCACAGCCGCATCAAGCCTTAATAAATGCCGTACTTGATTTCGATACTAGATTAAAAACTTCTTTCCTTAAAACAGAAAGAGAATCTCTGCTTAAAAGAAACGGTTCGGAACTCTATGAAGTTACTTCATGGTCTCTTCCGTTAGCTTTTGCGGTTGATGCTTATGAGAGTTATTCACTTCCTTCGGTAAAAATGGAAAGAGCTTCCTTTATAAATGAAGAGGGAAAATTAGTTAATCCCTCACCCCAATATGGTTATTTAATTGAATATAAAGACGACAATGTTATTAAGTTTTTGAAAGATTTACTTGAGGCAGATGCGAAAGTTCATTCTGCAAAGAAAGAATTTAAAGTTGAAAACCGAGAGTATGATAAAGGTACACTTTTGTTAAGGTTGGAAGATAATTCACAAAATATTGAAGAGACATTAACCCGGTTAGCACGGAAACATTCAATCGAAGTAATTGGTGTAAATACTGCGCTTGCCCAAAGCGGGGCTGATCTTGGCGGCGGGGAGTTCAATTTATTAGAGAAGCCGAAAGCCGGGTTTCTTGTCGGACAAAGATCAAGTATATATAATTTTGGCGAGTTATGGTATTTGCTTGATAACGGAATCGGTTTGAAAACTTCGATGTTGTATTTGGATAATCTCGGCTTCTATGATCTTCGTAAATACAACGTTCTTATCCTTCCTTCTTCTTGGGGAAACTTAAGAGATACATTCACAAAGTCTGTTTCAAGTAAATTAAAAACCTGGATTGAAGAAGGCGGAACGTTAATAGCAATCGGCAGCTCAATTTCAGTAATTGCCGATTCATCCATCTCTATATCCAATGTAAAAACAAGAAGAGATAACTTGAAGAAGTTAAATAACTATTACAAAGAAGTTGCTGAAAATATTGCCGCACAAGATGTATTAATCGACAGTGTGAAAATTTGGGAATCAACTTCACCTCAACTTACTTCGGTTGAACCGGTTATTAAAATTGATGAAAAGGAAGAATCCGAACGAGACAGAAGTTATTTAAAGTTTATGCCGCAAGGTTCGATACTGAATATTACATTGAATGACGAACATTGGTTATCAAACGGAGTAAGTAAAAACTTACCGGTGTTTTATTCATCTTCATATTCATTTTACGGATTAAATCCTGCTGAAGTTGTAGGTAGATTAGAATCCCCCGATAAGTTACGTTTATCAGGATTACTTTGGCAAGAAGCGCAACACAGACTTGCATATGCTTCTTATTTAACAAGAGAACGATTAGGACGCGGACAAATTATTTCATTTGCAGATGTTCCATTCTTCCGTGCACAATTTCACGGAACAGCAAGATTATTTTTGAATGCAATTTTCTTAGGTCCGGGTATGGGTGCAAGTCAGGCGGTTGAGTTTTAAGAATTAACTTAATCTAGATTACATAGCGGGTTTATGAGCCCGCTATTTATTTTTAAAGAACCACAGTAAACGCAGTCCCCTTACCTCGTTTACTTTCAATGTGAATTTCTGCGTTTATTAATTCACAGTATTTTTTGACTAAAGACATCCCTAAACCACTGCCTTCAAATCTGCGGCTGTAACCTCTCTCTTCTTGTGAAAAAGCTTCGAATATTTCCGGTAAATAATCTTGGGATATTCCTATTCCGCTGTCAGTTATCTTTACCGAATAACTATCAATTTCATTTTTACTCAAACTTATTTCAACATAACCTATATTGGTGTACTTAATTGCATTATCAACAAGATTAGCAAATATTTGGTTAACTGCATATTCATCCGAATATATTTCTGCTTTCTCATAATTGCTGATAAATCTTAACTCTAAGTTTTTACTTTTTGCAAGATTTAGGTATTCTTTTCTAATATTAGACAGGATAGTAGTCAAGTCCAGCTTACGTTTTGTCACTTCGTATGTTCCGAGTTGAAGTTCCGACATATTTAGAATAAGGTCGATAGTTCTGATTACCCTTTTACTTGCGGATTCAATACCGGAGAAAGAAACTTCCAATTCTTCTTTTAGTTTGCCCTTAAATTCTTCTTTAATCAATTGTGAAAAATTTAGAACTGCATTAAGCGGGCTTCTTATTTCATGCGAGATTTGTGCAAGAAATTCGGACTTAAGCTGATTCGCATTTTCAGCTTGCTCTTTTGCATTTTTGATTTCCAACTCGGCACGTTTTCTTTCATCAATATCCAAATGTATACCGCTTGCTTTTAACGGTTTCCCATTCTCGTCGCGTTGATAAACTTTTCCCCAATTTAAAATCCATTTGTAATCACCATCTTTTGTTCTAAGTCTGTGTTCAACTTTAAATTCATTAACATTCCCGGTTTCGTGAGCAATTATAGATTGTTTTACCGCCTCCATATCATCGGGGTGAATGAGTTCTTTCCATGAAGTAAACTCTGAATCAATTTCACTTGTAGAATAACCGAGCATTTCCCCCCATCTTCCTAATCTAACTACTTTATTTGTTGTGAAATCTTGATCCCATATACCAATGTTTGCCCCTTCAATAGCAGTTTTTAAACGTGTGTTCAATTCTTTCAGTTTATCTTCGGCAATTTTTTGTTTAGTAACATCGTGGGCAACTCCTTGCAATCCAACAACTTTGTTTCCTTCAAATATTGGTTTTTCATAAATTTCCAGTAGCAAAGTGTTCCCGTCAGCATGATAAATTTCTGCTAATATGGGGTCAGTATTTATAACACCTGATAGACTTGCGTAAGTTCTTCTTCTCGCTTCGTCATTAATGGGAGAATCTGTCGTAAACCAGTGGCGTTGACCAAGCCATTCTTCAACAGAATGTCCTGTAATTTTTTCAATCGAGGGAGAGATATAGTTTACATTAGCTTTTGTATCCTGAACATAAAAGAAAAGGTGCGGTGTACCTTCAACAAGTATCTGCATTCTTTCTTTGGCAGCTTTTAGTTCTTCTTCAGATTTTTTTCTATCGGTTATATCGCGCATAATTCCAATTATCTGCAAATTCTCTTTAGAACCAATTGAAGCAGTACTCAATTCAACTTCCTTTACCATTCCGTTCTTGGTTAGAATTTCCATTTCGTAGGTTACCGGAAGAGTTTCGCCACGCTTTCTAGTTAAATATCTTTGACGTACAATTTCTTTGCTTTTTTCGGTAAGAAGTAAATTGAAATCAAAATCTGCCGAAGTTAGCTCTTCGCTTGAGTACCCGGTTAGTTCACAAAATCTTTCATTCACATAAGTATAATTCTTCTCAGTCATCATATAAATACCATCAAATGCATGTTCGACTAAAGTTCTGAATTTCTCTTCACTGTTTTTCAAAGAACTAAACAGTCTACCGGTTCCTTCTTGGTCGTATAAAATTTTACCGATTATTAAAGTCATAATAGGATAGACTCCCAAAACAGTAATGCCTATAGTTTGATAAACTTCTATCCTTCTTTCCGAGGGGAGTGAAAAAATCAAGGCTAGCATTACCACATGAACGGCGAGTCCTAATAAATATAGCTGTAAATTAGTGACAATCTGCTTCGAAGATTTTTGCTTATATCTGAAAAATATGTATCCAATCAAGAAAGCCGCGGCAACTGTTAGAACACCCATTATAACACCCGCCCCGCCAAGGTAAATTCTAAAACCTGCGGAGAGTACAACCGCGACTCCACCCGATAGCGGGCCAAAGAATAATGTGCATAAGCTTATTACAATTGTTCTTCCATCGAAAATAATTCCTTCCGTAAGTACAAATGGATACAACATACCTAT
>CAYLVF010000067.1:4429-9449 GCA_964387045.1 uncultured Melioribacter sp.
ACCCCTGAAATATTTTACCTGACTGAAAAATTCTATTAAATCTTGCATCTATAAATCCGGAAAGTACACTTAAAGACACAAGCAAGGAGAGATTATATATTAACTCAATGATAATCAATTTACAGCTCCATAAGACTTTAGTATAAGAAATCTAATCATAAGAAAAACGTTTGGCAAATAGACCATTTTATGAGTTCAATAATTTGTGAATTAACTTAATATTAGCTTTAGTTTACTGCTCAGATTATTAAATTTATTTTCAATAAGTGAATGTATACTGTATTTACCCGGACCGGTTAAAAACAGAAGGATATAACTTACCAGGTACATTAATGCTTTTTCTTGAGTTCTAAACGGATCATCGGCATGATAAATAAATCCGGCAACAAACATTGTAATGATAAGTGTGATAGAGCTTAGCCTTGTAAATAACCCGAGAATAATTAGAGCAGCGGCAAAAAACTCCGCTAATACGGCAAATGATAAACTCGCTACAGAGCCAAGTCCGAATGGATCAAAAAATTTAATTTCGTCTCCGCTAAATAATCTGTTTAATTTTCCCAGTCCATGCCCGAATAACATAAAAGCACTAATAGTTACCCGGAAGATGAGTAAAGCTAAATCGTTCAGCATATTCATATCATCTCCATTCTTAATATAGCCTAACAATTGTAATACTTTTCGCGTTCCATTTTCCTTATTTAATTTATCTAATTTGATAAATAAATCCACAGATAAAACGTAACGGCTGATTCATTTACCACTTACTAATAAAGCGGCTATACGATTATCATTGCTTATCGATATTATTTTTGTATATATTCTTTGAAAACAGGAGAACTTAACAATGAAAATTTTTCAGTTTATTATTCCGATTTTATTTATGTCTATGGTTTTCAACAGTATTATTTCAGCACAAACAGAAGCAATCAAATTGCCGAAAGTAAATCTAAAAGGAGAACTATCTCTTGAAGAAACGTTAAAAGAGAGAAAATCAAGAAGAAGTTATCAGAAAAGTGAATTAAAGATTGATGAGATATCACAACTTCTGTGGGCAGCACAAGGAATTAACAGAAATGACGGAGGCAGAACCGCTCCTTCTGCCGGCGCTCTTTATCCCCTCGAAATTTATTTACTTGTCGGAGATGTAAAGAATTTGAATGTTGGGCTTTATCAGTATGATCCGGTGAATCACTCGTTGATAATTAAAAACAAAAAAAATCTTATACCGAATTTGACAAACGTAATGCAGCAATTTGTCACTAACGGTGCGGCTATAATTATTATAACGGGGGTTTATGAACGTACTACGCAAAAATACGGTGAAAGGGGTATAAGGTATGTACATATGGATGTAGGATTTGCTTGTCAAAATATTTATCTGCAAGCTGAATCATTAGGATTAGGAACGGTGTTCATGGGTGCGTTTAATGACAATTTACTTTCTGATATTTTAGAGTTACCGAAAAATCATAAACCGCTTGGAGTAATGCCGGTTGGTAGAATAAGATGATCTTTTTGAAAGGAAGAATATATTTTTCAATTTTTTATTTTTCCGGCAAACTCATTTAAAAAGTCTATCAGGATCCAACACATGATTAAAAGGATATGTTCTAATAAAACAATCAAGTAATTCGGAAAATTACTATCTCTCTACCCTTCCTGATGTATCACCACCCATTAATTTTTCAACTTCATCGACAGATACATGATTGAAATCACCGGGGATTGTTTGTTTCAAACAAGATGCGGCAACGGCAAATTCCAAAGCTGTTTTTGTATTATCATAGTTTAACAATCCGAATATTAATCCGCTTGCAAAAGAATCGCCGCCTCCAACACGATCAACAATTTGGATATCATATTTTTTTGATCGATAGGAATTGCTGCAATCTCTATCATCTAACATTAATGCACTCCATCCGTTTCTCGATGCCGAAAAACTCTCTCTCAATGTAATTGCCACAGTTGAAAAATTATACTTGTCTTGCAACTTATGCAATAAATCAAAATATGCATCTTCATCGATAGTCGCTTTTTCAATATTTGTTTTGCCAAGTTCTTCGCCTAAACTCTTTTCGGCATCTTCTTCATTGGCGATGCAAATATCTACATATTCCATAAGCGGTTTCATAACTGATTGTGCCTCTTTTGTACTCCATAATTTTTTACGAAAATTTAAGTCACAGCTTACAATAACATTTTTTGCTTTTGCAAGTTTTAGTGCTTCTTTTAAAATTATCTGAATGTTGCTCCCTAAAGCCGGAGTAATACCAGTCCAATGAAACCATTTACATCCGTCAAATATATTTTCCCAATCGAAATCATTTTTGTCTGCTTCGGATATTGATGAATTTGATCGATCATAAATTACTTTTGAAGCTCTTTGGCTAGTGCCGGTTTCCAGAAAATAAATCCCGATTCTTTCACCACCTCTTGAAATATAATCTGTATTAACTCCAAATCTACGCAAATGATTAACTGCAGATTGACCGATTTCGTGAGCAGGAAGTTTAGTAACGAAATAACTATTAATTCCATAGTTTGCTAAAGAAGCAGCAACATTTGCTTCTCCGCCGCCAAAGGTTATATCGAAATTAGAAGATTGAACAAATCGTGAAAAACCGGGTGTTGATAATCTCAACATTATTTCACCGAATGTCACAACTTTATTAGTCATATTAATTTCCTCAACTTATGAATTATAAAATTACTAAATTCTTACATTTATTGAGATCATCATCTAATATGAATACTATTTTGGGGCTTAATCAATTATTAGATATTATCATTGATCAACATTTCGTATAGTTCTTGTTTACCACTAATCTTTTTAGGTTCTCCGTTAGCAATTGCTAATGTACGCAAGTCTTCAAGTATTAATTTACCTTCTTCAAATTCTTTTCCTTTACCTTCATCAAAGCTAGAGTATCTTTTTTTACGAAGATTTTTGTACTCGGAATTTTCTAAAATATTATTTGCGATGAGTAGTGATCTTGCAAAGACATCCATCCCGGAAATATGAGCTATAAATAAATCTTCTAAATCGGTTGAGTATCTTTTTGTTTTTTGCATCTTTGCTAACATCATTGGTTGTTAAGTTTTACCGGCATTTTTTTGTCCCAAAATATTTGAAGGCTAGCGGATTTTTCGATCCCCTCCTTCATTCGTATTTTTTCAATTCCAATTCTATCTGAAGCCTTACACCATGATCTCTCTAGAAATAATATCTTATAAAGGATGGTCCAATTGTATAGTTTTACTAAATGATAAAGTTGAGCTTATAACAACAACTGATAAATAGGAATATTGATTTCAAAAAGTTCAATTGGGATCATTACTTTCTGTTCTGCGGTGTAATGCTTTCTTTGTCGCATGGAATTCTTCTTTTGGTATTTTTTGTATTTATGGGAGTTCATTTATATCTGAAGCGTTACAAAAGATTTATTCAAGACATTGCAGAAAAAGAGATCGATATGACAGCTTAGCAGCAGAAACATTCTGTGCACCGTGCCGGATTCGAACCGGCGACCTGCTGATTAAGAGTCAGATGCTCTACCAACTGAGCTAACGGTGCACTGCAAATATACTCGCTTCATTTTATACTTACAAAAATTTTAAGTAAACTTACTTTCTTCTTTATATGATATGAGTAATGAAATTTTCTAAAATCACATTGTTATTTTTTATATCCATTGTTATTGGGGCGCAAAGTTTTACACTGCAAGATGACATCGGTAATTCTATTTCTTTTAATGAAATACCCGGCAGAGTTATTTCACTTGCCCCGAATATAACCGAAATGATTTATCAATTGAACGCCGAAGATAAGTTGGTTGGGAATACTGCTTTCTGTTATTATCCTGAAGACGCAAAGTATAAAAATAAAGTTGGTGATTTACTCACGATCAATTACGAAAAGATACTTGAGTTAAAACCTGATTTGATTTTGTTAACAGTAGAGGGGAACCAAAAAACTGCTTATGATAAGTTGCTCAACCTCGGTTTGAAATTGTTTGTCTCAAACCCGCGTGATTACAACGGCATAAAAAAAACATTCGAAGACTTAGGAAATATTTTTGGTGAACAATCACTTGCCAAGAGTAAAATTGACTACTGGGATTCAACTCTAAGTTATATCCGAACCGAAGCAAAAAAATTAAACTCACATTCGGTTATGATACTAGTTGAGTTAAACCCTATAATGGTTGCAGGAAGAAATACGTTTATAAACACATACATCGAAACGTGCAATATGAAAAATTTCGCCGAAGATATATCTTTGAATTATCCTATCTTCAGTCGGGAAGTCGTAATTGAAAGAGATCCGTTTTTCATTGTTTATCCTTCTTCGGGAAAGGAAACAACAAAAACACTTACAAATATGTATCCTGAATGGGAAGCTTTATCCGCAGTTAAAGAATCGCGTGTATTGTTTGTCGATCGTGATTTATATTTTAGACCGGGACCAAGATTTATTGAAGCATTAGAAGATTTTTATTCAAGGTTACTTGCTGTAATGAAAGTTCGACATAGATGAAATAATTATTTTACCGGTATAACTAAATTGTCTAATTGCCGCATAGTTAAATTGTCAACGGCATACCCGACAATTAAACAGTTTGACAATTGAGCCATCGTCCCGCACACACAAAATACGATAATAAATTTTTCTAACAACTATAAATATTTACAACGGCTCCCAATCAATTCCGTCACAAGGAATGTATTCTTCGGTCGGGTGTTCATCATGCTTCATGCAAAGAACGGCAGATTTATCGAAATGTTTACATTGAGCACAAATTGTATCTTCCAATACGTTACGGTTTTCTTCATGGAAAATTTTATACTGAATTACTGCCGGATGAAAAATAACGCCATATACGGACATCGCGGCAACAATCCACCAGAACTTGTAATCAATCCAATCTGTTGCTAACCATAATGCGGGTATTAAGAACGCAACACGTATTAATCCCCAAAAAATTATTTTACCCATATAATAAGATACAAATCAAAT
>CAYLVF010000068.1:0-8194 GCA_964387045.1 uncultured Melioribacter sp.
CCTATTAACATGCACATTTCTATTTTCACGACTGGAACAATGACGAATATAAATAGAAAATTGGAACATAGAAAATCCGTCTTTAAGCAGTTCCTTTCTGAAGCGCGCATAGACTTTGCGGTCTTTTTTTGTTTCCGTCGGCAAATCAAAAAAGACTAATATCCACATTATTCTATATTGATTGAACCTCATTATTTAATTTTTATGATTGCGTAAACCATTACTCATCTTATTCTTAATCTTCGTCCCACATTTTCACAAGCCCCTCTCCTTGGACAAGGAGAGGGGTTTGGGGTGAGGTCGACTACTGCAACTTTTTTGACAACTCTAGCTTCTTAATTTCCATTTCAATTTTCTCAAACGCCTTATTAGGATTACCAAAAAGCTCCTCATTTTTTATACGAAGGAAATTAATTCCAAAACCTTCCAAATATTCCTGCCGTTTACCATCGTACTTTATTTGCTCAGGCAGATCATGAACACTGCCATCACTTTCGATTGCTAATTTTAATTCGGGACAGTAAAAATCAATAACATACTTATCAACAGAATACTGGCGCCGAAATTTATATCCCAGCATTTTTCTGTTTCTTAAATACATCCAGATTATTTTTTCTGCATAAGTTTGATCTTTACGCAGTTGTCTTCTTTTTGCTTTCTCGCTTGTTCTGTTAAAATGTTTTGTCATTTCGTTTTCAGTTATCGTAACTTTTCGACCTCACCCTTCTTCCCTCTCCTTCACAAGGAGAGGGAATTGGTGTTTGGGAATTGAGGGATATTTATTGAGGGAAAACCGGGTAATTTATTTTCCTCAATTCACCGGAAAAACATTTTGCTAATGAAGCTGTTGTTCGCTGCATCCCAACCATTAAAGGACTTTTTTTATCATCTATTTCAACATCAACCGTAGCTATTTCTAATAGCTGCTTTTTTATTGATGTCGAGAGTTCATAAAAATCTTCACCGTTACGTACTATGGTATAAACAATGTTATCAACAAAGGGTCTATACGGTTCCATTATATCATCCGCCAGACAATATGCATTGTATTTATTCGAATGATGAATACCAAGAGTAGGCAGCAAAGAAGAAGCTGCAAGCGCTCTTGCCGTAATCGCTCTTAGTATTGCATAACCGTAATTCAAAAGTTGATTAGGTGCTTCACCGTCTTTATCTCTTTTAAATTCCAGCATTTTGGGGAAAAGATTATTCCAATAAAAAGCTGCTGCTCTTCCTTCAAAATTATCGGGATCACCGGAGCGGACTTTCTTCGCCCAATGCAACATATTTGTAATCGGGATTCCCTTTCTTTTAAGCAGTGAAGCCTGATTCAAAATTTTTGCTTTGATAGTTTGCTGCCATAACTGTTTTTTCAACGGTTCGGAAGTATTTATTTGTTCTGCATACATTTCACTTTGAATATGCCCGCTGTCTAAATTAAGCAGCATACCTTGAGGCATGTGCCGTTTATCGCAGGTAATTACCGCTGCATTATTTGAAAGAAGTGAAGTTAAAACTCCGTGTGTTAATGTTACTTGAGGATTATCAATGATTACTATTCCAATATCTTCTATTGGAATAGAGTTTTCTTCTTCCTCATCCGGCTTTTTTACTTTTAGCTGATTATCCTTCTTACTTAAGTATGCCGGGTTGCCGAAATATAGGGTGCGTTTGATCATCAGTATTCCCCTACTTTAACTATTTGACCAAGATGATTTATTCTAACTTTTACAATGCCGTGTAAATTATTCAGGCTTTTAAAAACCTTATATGTAATGTCCCTTGTTTCTTTTTTATCTATTAATAGAGTTTCAAGATGATGCCTGAATACATAATCTCTTACAACTGAATTTCCATACTCAACACGTGAGAGTTTTTGTACTCTAAACAAATTTGGACTAATAATGCTTGCGTTACCTGGATCTACTATATCAATCTCATTGGGATCAAAATCATCAGAAGGAAAAATAAAACATTCATTTTGTTTCATTGTATATAAAAAAGTCAATCCATTTTTATTTTTGTTTATGATTGGCAATCCGGCATTAACTCTGTGAACAGCCTCGTAAAATGAAACTACTTCATCTTGTAAGTTTCCATCTTCATCTCTATAAATAGCAACATGATGATTATTGCCCGTGCTTACAAAATCCACTGGTTGTTTTTCTCCGTTCACATCAAGTATGAAATTTCCATTATGATCTTTTTTATAATGTAAGGCTTGTACGTTGCTAACTCCCGAAATAGTAACTCGTTTTATAGCTATGCCTTTTTCTTTATTTAGCCAAATTGGATTTTCGTCACTATTTGAAAATGCGATTTTACTATCCCCATCAAAATCATCTAATCTTTTTTGTAAAATTCTTTTGATGCCGGTATCAATTATTTTTTCAACTTTAATATCCGGTGAAATTTTTTTTCTAATAGTGAAATTATCTTCAAACCATACTAACTTAATTTTTTCAGGGACAGAGACTACTTTTTCTTCATCTACAAAAATAGGATTTTTGGCAGGCGAGTTTTTACCGCCAAAAGCTTTTCTTGAATTTCCATTAAACTCATTTAATCTTCTCACTAGGGCGTTTTTATATTTTTCATTGGCTAACATTTGAATTTTTTCATAATCAAATGTAATTCCTATTTTTTCTTCCTTTATCTTGTATGTTTTTATTTTCCCATAAATAGTCTCTTTATGTAGTTGTCCACGGGGTGTCAATTCAATCTTTTCTTTGAAGTTATTTTTTCCTTTAATCCTAATTTTATTTTTGTTCCTTGTAACAACTTTATTTTTTGCTTTAAAAGAAATTAGAATATTTTCAAGATGCTTTTTGGCTTCCTGTCTAAATTCAGCAATTGGCATCGGAGGTTTAAACAATCGTTTGTTTTGTTCGTCTTTGTATAAATACTTTTGTTCAATACCGTAAACTTCATGGTATTTTGAATGCCTTTTATTATTTCTTGCATTCATATAATTTAGGTATTGAACGTGGGCATAGGAAGTAAAAGCAACAATTAATGCATCAACGGCGTGATGCCGGTGATCATTTCTTTTTGTCCAATCTCGGATTTGTTTTTCTGGTGTGCCGTTTTTCCCATTGATAAATTCAACTAGTCCTAACGTTTCATATTTGGACAGATTTAACTCTTTCATAACATTTACTAATTGCCAATCGCTTCTCAAATGATTGGTAATACTTCCTGTTGTTGTGTTTACTGTTCGTACAACTTCTTCTAGCATTTCTTTTGCTTTTTTCGCTATATATTGACTATCGCGTAAGTCACGCTCAATAAAGCCATCAGGTATATTCGTACCCTTCATTTTTAACTTATTGTATTTTGCCTTACTTATTTTGTTTTCACTATATAGTTTTTCAATACGGGCAACGTATTGATTAAATTCTTCTTCATTTAATTTTTCTTTGAGGTAGTCGTATGCTGTTTTGTTGCCTTTTTCTATATTTATTTGTCGCAGTGATAAGGTTTTATTTGAAAAGGAATCATCAAACAATCTTGCTTGCGGAATGATGTGTTCAATATCAAATTTATTTGAGAACAATTCTTCTTTAGGAATATATGTGTCAGTGTAGATAGTTTTGTATCCATAACTTTCCAATTCTTTCCACAGTTTATATCTTATAATATCGTTACGTGTAACCTTTGTTATTCCAAAATCTTTCTGTAATATTTTTCTAATTTTTTCATGTTCTGTTGTACTTTTGTTTAGAGAATCGGTTAGTTGTTTTCGTTCGTCAGCACTCTTTTTTAATTCGCGGGCTAATTCTATTCTTATTTCATCGGGTTTGCCAAGACTTTCATCATCAATTATTGCGTTTACTACATTAACCATTTGGTTTAATATTTTTACAACAACTGGGTTTCGGAGAGAATTCTTTGGCAATAGTTCTAAATGATTTTTTAGCTCGCGTTTTTCTCTATCTTCTTTTGTTAAAGAAGATGAATGGTTATAGCCTGCAAGAATGCATGCAACATCGTAAGTATTTCCTTCTTTTAAATGAGGCAATATTTTACGAATAGCCCTTGTGGATAAACTGCCGTAATTATCCTGTAGCGGAATTTTGGCTAAAAGTTTTGAGTGTTCTTTCTTAAATCCAAAATTTTCACTTAGCTTTTTTATTAATTTTTCTTCCTCCTGGGCAGAATAAAGTAAATGCCAAAGTTGCATAATAGGTTGTTTATCGAAATCGTTCCCCGTCTTTTCAGAGTCGAATTCTAATATGTCTGTAGAAATACCTAATTCAATAAATTTGTCTCGAATAGTTTTAATGATTTCATCAACTCCCATTTTGGAAAAATTATGTTCCTTTCCTTCTAATTCCAAAATTTTATTGAATACTTTGTATAACTCAGCAATTGTTCTATTCCCTTCTACTTCTTTATAATTGATTTCATATTCACTGGGATTATCAACGATAATTTTTAGAAAATCTTTTGCAGATAATTTGCTTTCAATATTTAGTCTGCTGAAAGCTAATTGTTTACTTTCTTGTCCAAGTGTTCCGATCTCTCCGGTTGTTTTATTTAATAATTGAATATTGTTAAGAATTTGCCAAATCTTAAATTCTTGAAACAATGGTGAAGACTTTGGTATAACTCTGTGCCCAATTATTTTTGTCTTTTTCTTTCCGGTTTCTGTATCAATATATTCTTTTTCCCAGCTTTCAAACTCGCAATGGCTCAATAATCCTTTCTGAGATTTTAACGGACGCTGATAGAAAATTATTATATCACGAATTTCCTGTTTTAATTCATCTGTTAGCTCAGAGTAATATTTTTTTTGAGTTTCCCAAATTGTTTCAAACTCATCCAAATAATCTTGTCTATAGAATATCTGGTTCTTTAGCCGTGCATGCTTATTGTTTTTTAGCTGATTATAAAGGTACTCTCCTACAGTTTGTTTATTGAAATATAATTTTTTGCTTCGATCACTTATCGCGCCTAAATAACCACTTGAAGAATTAATTTGATTATTAATTTCGGAAAGAATAATTGCTAATATTTCCAAGTCTATTTTTTCGGTTAAACTTTTAGTCCGCCATTTATATAATTCTAAACGCTTTTCATCTTTTGTCCCAGTTTGTTTTATGCCAACAATGTTAAAAGGCTTTTCACATATTTTCCATGTTTGCCCTTTATTTTTACCTTCTATGTTTTCTTTTAATTCATCAACAAGAATATTGGGATAATATTGTTTCTGAAATTCCCATATATGATTTTGCTCGTTAGTTAAGTCGGAACGATAAAAATCCGGGATGTATCTTTTACCTTTTCTTAATATTTCATATACGTATTGCCCTGGGGTCAATTTGTTATCCGACATATATTTTGCAACTTCCATTCCGTTAATAGCACTTCCTTCTTCATCTACTCTTGTTTTTCTATTACTTTTATAACCTCTTTTCTTGTTTATCATTATGAATACTTTGGCTAAATCTTCTTTGCTTATTTTTTGTCTAGCTGATTTAGCCCTGAGTTTATAAGTTAAAAATGTAGTTCCTTTACCGTCTTCACTTAATAAAGTGCTATCGATGATAAAATTATTTTTCTTTAAACACTTTATAAGCGCATTACGTCTCAACTGATATCTATTTAGATTTTTTCTTGCGCTTCTCTTTAAAGTTCGTTCAGCGTTAATAGAAATAGATTTTCCTTTTTGAAAATCTGTTTCTTCATCTGTGGTTAAAGGAATGACTCTTACACCGAGTTTTACAATTGATGATTTTTCGTTAGGTGATTCTGCTTCATTTACATAAGCCCAACCAATAGAAGTTGTCCCTATATCTAATCCAATAACTTTTTTCATATTATTGTTCCTTGATTTTTATAAAATAATTTCCAATTTTCCACTCACAATTTGAAGCAAATCACAATAAGGATTATTCCGTTGTGAAAACATTTAAAGCGGCGCAAGTCGCTTTTTTTATAGTACTGTTAAGGTTTTGTTTTTAAAATAAATAAATTCCCTTAAAATTCCATCTATTTTCAGTGTATCTATTTTAAATCAATATCATGAATTAAGTCGCCCCCCGAAATCGCATTAAAATTATTTTCAATTAATTCTGCATGATCAATAATACTTAAGAATAGCTATGCGCTTTGGAGTTTCGATAGTTGCTGCTACTAGAGCCGCTGCTTCATTTAATAGTTGCTGTCGCGCAAAACTAATTTGTTTAGCCGCAAAGAAGTTTATTAATTTTAGTTTTTGATGCATGGGTTATTTAATAGCTACATAATAAAAGCAATCACCCGGATAGTTTTTCAAGAAGTAATTCTTAGAAAAATATATTATTTTGAAAAGGAATGTTCCTTATGACAATTAATATAGAGTTCATCAAGTATGCTTAAAGAACTTTTGAACAATTACATTTTCAGAAAATATTTTAATCATTTTGTTGTTTTTCTCTTAGCAGTATTAATTGTAACCCTTTCTTATACGATATATAAAATTTACAATATCACACTTGATGAAGCCAAGAGGATGCACCAGCGACAACAAATGGAACTTGCAAAGTCTGCTTCTAACGGAATCCGGTTCTATATGGAGCATTTAGCCCGCGATATTAAATATGCTTCACTTCATGCAGCCAACCCGGATGAATTGGAAAATCTTTTTTATAATCAAACGGAAAGACATATTGTTAAATCAATTTTTATTGCTTCGGAAACCGGGGAATTAATCACCGTTGTTGGCGATAAACTACCGCCAATTTTAAATAGCATTTTTTCCGATCCTAATTATGATCTTTCCCGGCGAGCTAGTTCGGGGTTATTTTATTCCGAGATATATCCATTCAACCCGGATGAAGACCCCGGTCCGCTTTTTTTTATTATGCTTACCGAAAACCCGGAGACGGTCTCACGACAAAAAACATATACGGGTTTCATAATAAGTTTTGATTGGTTAATGCAGCAGTTCATAGCACCTTTAAAATTGAGCGATAGTGACTTTGCCTGGGTACTCGATGAAACAGGTAGATTAATTTATCATCCCCGTCATGAAGAGATGCTCTTCCGCAGTATTTATGATTACTCCGAAGACTGCGCAAAATGTCATAATTCTTTTGATGTGCAAAGAAGAATGCTTGTTAATCTTAACGGGCTGGACGAATATATTATTGGTGATGAGCCTACTAAAATTATGGCATACCAAACAATACAAATTGCTAACACGAAATGGATTCTAGCTATTTCGACATATCTGCCGGCAATTATTGACAGCATCAAAAGTAATTTCATATTAGTATTTATTTCGGCGGGAATTGCGATAGTAATAATTATCTTTTTCGGTACTTCATTGTATGTAACAAACTTAAGAAGAATTAAAGCTGAGGAAACCGAGAAATATTTGGAACAAACAAGAGATTTCCAGGAAAAACTTCATCATGCAGCAAAACTTGCTTCTATCGGTGAACTTGTAGATTCGGTTGCACATGAAATCAACACTCCAACCGGAATTATCTCAGCCGAAATTGATACTCTTTCTTTACATGATTGCGATCCAAAAAATTGCATGGAAGAATTACGTATAATAAAAGATCAAACTAGAAGAATCGGAAATTACACGAAAAGTTTGCTTAGTTATTCAAGGCGTATGCCCTTCCAACCTAAACTAGACAATATTGTTGAGCTAGTTGAGGAATGTTTATTTCTACTTAGACCGAAGATCAAAGCAAAAAAAATTATAATCGACAAACAATTCGAAAATGATATTCCATCGTTTATTTTCGACAGGGGAAGAATTGAACAAGTAATAGTAAACATCATCAATAACGCAATTGATTTTATTACCGACGATCCGTTGATTACTATTACAATCAAAAAAATAGTTAATAAGAATGATGAACCGGAAAGTAATTTTATTCTTATAGGAATTAAAGATAACGGTAAAGGAATACCGGAATCAGATTACGAGTCAATTTTTGAACCTTTCTTCAGTACGAAATCACTAAGTAACGGAACCGGTTTAGGATTGTCTATATCAAAAGCTATCGTAAACAGGCATAAGGGAAAGATAGAAGTTGAAAGCAAAGTAAGCTCAGGAACTACATTTAATGTTTACCTGCCAATGATTATTAATTAATCGAATTTTGTATGAATACAAATAACAAAATATTAGTAATTGATGATGAAGCCGAAATGCTTCACAGCAGCAGTAAGGTTTTAAAGATGTCGGGTT
>CAYLVF010000068.1:8204-9393 GCA_964387045.1 uncultured Melioribacter sp.
CCTACTTATCCCCTGCAGGATTCAACTCAAATCGAAAAAGTGCTACAAACCGAAACATTCGATCTGATATTGTGTGATTTACTTATGCCGAAAATGGACGGTTACCAGATTTTAACATTTGTAAAAAAGATGCATCCCGAAACACCGGTTATAATTTTTACCGCTTACGGAACTATAGACCGTGCCGTAGAATGTATGAAAGCAGGAGCTTTTGATTTTATAGAAAAACCTTACGAAGCCGAGCATCTAAAAGTAGTAGTAGAACGCGCATTGCAATACTCGAATCTATACAAAGAAAGAAATAATCTAATCAAGCAGCTTGAAGAGAAATATAAATTTGATAATATCATCGGTAAAAGTAAGGCAATACGGTCTATTTTTGAAGTGATTAAAAGCGCCGCCCAATCAGATGCTAATGTTTTTATTACAGGTGAAAGCGGCACCGGTAAAGAATTAATAGCCAGAAGTATTCACGCAAGAAGTAAAAGCCAAACAAAACCTTTTGTACCAATTAATTGCGGTGCTTTCCCCGAAACACTATTCGAATCCGAAATTTTTGGTCATGAAAAAGGTTCATTTACCGGTGCATCCGAAAAAAAAATCGGGCTTTTGGAATTTGCAAACACCGGTACGTTTTTTCTAGATGAAGTTTGTGAACTCCCGTTAAATCTACAAACTAAATTACTGCGTGTTATTCAAGATAAAAAATTGCGTAGGATTGGCGGGCATGACTTAATTTCCGTAGATGTTAGATTTATATCGGCAACAAATAAAGATCCAAAGGAATTATTATCACAAAAAAAGTTGCGGGAAGATTTTTATTACCGCCTCAATGTAATTAATATACATATTCCCCCGTTACGAGAAAGGATTGAAGATGTAAGAGTTCTTGCCGAATATTTCTTACCAATTTATGCTGAGAAAGCGGGTAAAAATATTACCGGGTTTTCGGCAGATGTGTTTGATGCATTACAAAAATATAAATGGCCCGGCAATGTTAGAGAATTGGAAAATGTAATAGAAAGAGCAGTTGCTTTTACAGACGGCAATGAAATTAATCTTTCGAATCTACCCGAGCAGTTTAATTCAAAAGAAAAAGTTTTATATTTTTTTAACGATTCATCGCTGAAGCAGGTCCGTCAGCAAGCTATAGAGGAATCGGAAAAACAATACCTCCATTTTCTTCTAA
>CAYLVF010000069.1:0-9386 GCA_964387045.1 uncultured Melioribacter sp.
ATCAAAGAACAACTTATGGCTATTTTAGCAACACTTTTTGACTATTATACCCATTTTTGACATAAATCATTAGCTGCTTTTTGTCATGCATAGCAACACTCTCAAGGCAATTGGTAATTGTCCACGCTGGACCGTTTGCTTTTGCTTGCAACTCCTCTAATAAAATTGATTGAGGTATTTGTATGGCGTATCTTTCAAAGAAGTCGGAATTGGTCAAGCAAAAAACTTTAAATGCAAGGCAAAAGCCGTTTGCAATATCAATTATGCCGTCCAGTGTGTCAATGATTTTTCGGGTTGGTATTTTTGTCTTACCGCCCTTCTTGTCAATGTAGGTAATGTCCATGTCTGCAAAAATGACCTTGCCATGAGCAATTCCATTTCTAACATTATGAAGGTAAAACCTGTCAACAAAAGCAAAGCCCACTTTTTTTAGTTGCTCTACTGAATTGTAAAGGTCTAACCCGTCAGTCGCTTTATTAGCTTTAATCCAATGATATTTTGCTACTACTTTTGATAGATGATAAAAAGGAGTTTCATAAACTTTCAGTAAATTATAATGAATCTCTTTATCAATGAAGTTAATTAAATCGTTGTGTTCTTTAGGCAAAAAGGTGTCATGTATAGGTTTGTCATTTACCTCTGTCAATATCCTGTTTGAAATACTTAAAAGAGGTTCTGCATCAATAAGGATGTCTGCAAGTAGTTTCGGGTCTTTAAGTTTTACGCTCTCTAAAAATGTGAGATACTGTTTGAACGCTTCTTTTGAATAAAATTTCTGCGGTGCTTTGTCAAGGTAATGAATCAAGCACAAGTAGTCCGAACTAAGAGAAAAGTCAGTGTCGGGAAACTCTGCTATGATTCTAAGCTGCCAATCATCATGTTGTTGTTTTGTCGCTGGATTATTTTCTATGATCATTATTCATGCTTGTAAGGTGGAGTTTACAGTGTCACCCAAAAATGGCAGCTAACATCTCAATAAACACATTGCGTTTATTAGGACTATAAATTAATTTAACTTTCGTCATTACCGTATAATATTTTATCTTATATGTAAAAGAAAGATATCTTAGACTATTGTATAAAGCAACCGAAATTGAGAACTATTCTAAATATATATTAAATGCCCCTAGTCTAAAGGAATCTTGAATTAAATCATGAAAAATTATTTCTACAAATGTACCGCTTGCAGTAAAAAATATACTTCAACAGAAATTGAAGCTAATCAAATTTACCTTTGTCCCCATTGCGGAAGCTGCGAAAAGAATCAACCTCTGAAGGGTGTTCTTAAAGTTGAATACGATTTTGAACATCTAAAATACATTTACACAAAAGATAAGTTTATCAGTATTGCTGCAGGACAAATCTGGTCTTATCCTGAATTATGGCCGATTGATTTTAGCAAGATTGATAAAAATGATTTAGAAAAATTATCTCTTCCATCTAATCAAATATTAAAATATGAGATTGATGGGAAAGAATTATATTTTCAAGATGAAACTCGAAATCCGACTTACTCTTACAAAGACCGTGCTTCAATTTTGGTGGTGCTCAAAGCAAAAGAACTTGGCATACATGAAATTGCAGCTGCCTCTACCGGGAACGCCGGTTCATCTTTAGCCGGTATCTGCGCAAGACTTGGAATTACTTCTCACATATTTGTCCCGAAAAACATTCCCGAAGCAAAACGAATTCACATTCAATCTTACGGTGCAAATATTTATATAGTTGAAGGAGACTACGACCAAGCTTTCGATCTTTGTTTAGAAATTTCACAAAAGAATAATTGGTATAACAGAAATACAGCTTACAATCCGCTAACGATTGAAGGAAAGAAATCCGCCGCATTCGATATTTACATTAACACAAAAGGAGAACTGCCGGAGTACATTTTTGTGCCGGTTGGTGACGGTGTAATCATAAGTGGAATTTATAAAGGATTTATTGAGTTAAAGAAACTTGATTTAGTTGATAAACTTCCAAAACTAATCGCAGTTCAAGCAGAAGGGAGCAGTGCAGTTGTCGATTACATTTCCTCTGAAGTTTTTGAATATAAGCCTGCAAATACAATTGCAGATAGTATAAGTGCCGGGGCTCCGAGAAATATTTATATGGCTGCAAATGCTGCTAGAGAATCAAACGGATTTGGAATTAAAGTTAGTAACGATGAAATAATATCTGCTCAAAAAGAACTCGCTCACAAAACCGGTTTACTTGTTGAACCTTCGTGTGCCTCAACCTTTGCTGCATACCAAAAAGTGAAAAGTAAATTTGAGAAAGATGAAAAAGTAATGTTGCTAATGACGGGCAGCGGTTTAAAAGATTTTGAAGCTTTGAAAACGTGGAACGAGAAGCCTGCTGTAAAAAGTAGTGATGAGTGGAAAAAATTTCTAATTAAAGATAATTAAGGTGTCAAACAACGTAACCGGAATCGTATTAAGCGCCGGACTCTCCGGGAGAATGAATGCATTCAAACCTCTGTTAAAACGTCCCGACGGAAAAACTTTTATTCAATCAATTGTCGAAAAACTCTCTTGTGTGTGTGATGAAATAGTTGTTGTAACCGGATTTAAAAGAAATAAAATCGAAGAGAACTTAAAATCAATTAAGCAGAAAAAAAAGATAATATTTGTTTTTAACGAAGATTATAAATCCGGAATGTTCAGTTCACTACAAACCGGTTTAACGGAATCCCATACTAAATGGTATTTGTATCATTTTGTAGATCAGCCAAGTTTACCAAATGAATTTTATATTGAATTTGTAAACCAAATTGAAGATAATTTTAATTGGATTCAGCCTGTAATGAAACAAAGAAAAGGTCATCCAATTCTGTTTGACGATTCCGTCAAATCGAAAATTATTGAAAGTAGTTATACAAATAACCTACGTGAAATCAGTAAGGACCTTGCAATAAAAAAGAAATTTTGGGAATATAAAAATGAGTTGATATTTCAAGATATTGATACGCCGGAAGATTATTTGATTCAAACATCAACTCAGAATTAATTATCTGCTTAGAATATCCGGCGAGCTCTTTCTTCAATAAGTGCTATATAATTTTCTTTTAGATGGTTATCAAGAAACGAAGCATCAATAAAATTAATTGCTTCGTTTAATTTTTCTTTAAAACGATTTAACGAGTTTTCTATTTGTTTTTTAGTCAAACCTGATGTTTCGGCAAATTTCAAAAAGTCGTTCAATTTCAACTTTCGTTTTTTACCGTTTATTGTTAAAGCCGATTCATCGGGATCATCTTTTTCCGGGATAGCCAACCTTGTTGAGAGTATATCATAAACAGGAGATAAACTTATCATTTTACTTTTGTATAAAAGAGAAAAATTTTTTAAATGCATATCTGCATTGCCGGTAAGAAACGAAAAAATTACTATTTCAAATAGTGTCAGTTTATCTAAACCAGGATTAGATGAAAACTTATCAATTGTTTTGTTAATTAATTCCATCGATCCCTTATACTTATCTTCAGTCAGCCTTTCGGTCAGTTGACAAAAATCTTCCATATGTAATTTATTATTTTTTTCTCTATCAATTCGTTTTGTAACATAAGCTAACTCACCGCTTTTTAATCTGATTAAAGAATGTTCAACAGTTTTTAATCTAAAAATTTCTGCAAGTTTCATTGTAAGGTCTTCATTTTCGGGAAGCGAAAGATAATGCGGCGTAGGAGGTTTGAGGATGTAATTTCCCCATAATCCGACAATAGTTAATTTCGGATCGGCTTTTATATGCTTATCCAACTCCATCGATAATTTGGATTGAACACCCGGTATAGTAACCTGTTTTTCTACAACAATTTTTCCAAGTTTATAAATTTCACTCATTTCATAAGGAATTACAGGTGCTTTATCAATTCCGAAAAATTTCTTACTGCAAGCAGAATGGAAATCACTTTCGTTAAGTTCAGCGTAACAATACAGACATTTACTCATCGTAAAATTCCTCTCCAGGTAAAATTCTCACTGCACCGATACAATCTTTACATACTGCCATAAGCAGTCCCATTCTATCTCTCGGATCAATTTTCCAATTTTCAACCGTAATATTTAGAAGCCACCCCTCCGGTATAAGTCCGTCAAAAAATGGAAACATTGTTTTACTTTTGTGCACTTTATTACTAGTTGGAAGAGTTAAACTAACAGCTTGAAAGTTATTATCAAGATAAGATTCATCATACTCGAATATGTACCCGTCCTCTACTTCTAAGATCACACCGGCAAATTTATCTTCAAAAAATACTTTTCCTTTTCTACTCATTTTCAATCTCACGATTAATTTCACCCGGAATCATTTCGTGACCGAATAATTGCAATACTTGATTCACTTTATCAAGTCTTAAAGATTCTTTCCCCTGCTCAAGATCGCGTATAAAACGCAATCCGACCCCTGCTTTCTTTGCGAGTTCTTCTTGAGTTAACCCGAGCAGTTTTCTTCTTTCTTTAATAAATTTTATTAATTTTTCTGTCATAGGTATAAATTATATCTTTCCGGGTATAATAACAAGTGAAAAATATGTTATTATGCTTTATCGGGTATAACAGTGACTAAACTCACCGAATTATACCCGATGGGGTTTACTGCACTTTTTCATATCCAATGTTAGAAATCCAAATTACAAGCAGCCCTAAAAGAAAAAGTTCTTCAATTTCAGTATATTCGCACAAATTAATTAATCAAAAGGTGATAAAATGACAGAAAACATCGATATGATTCAAAAAGTATTCGAACAAATGAAAGATAAACAAGAAGCGGCTCGAAAAGTTTTGAACCGACCGATGACTTATTCAGAAAAAATACTTTATGCCCACTTATGGGATGGAACAAAAAAAGAATTACAACGGGGTAAAGATTACGCCGATTTAGCTCCCGACAGAGTTGCTATGCAGGATGCAACTGCGCAAATGGCTCTTTTACAATTTATGCACGCAGGAAGAAAAACTTCCACTGTACCGGCGACTGTGCACTGCGATCACTTGATTCAAGCTCAAGTCGGAGCTAAAGATGACCTTCTCCGGGCAAAAGATGAAAACAAAGAAGTTTTTGATTTTCTCGAAAGTGTTTCAAAGAAATTTGGTGTTGGATTTTGGAAACCCGGTGCCGGAATAATTCACCAAGTTGTTTTAGAAAATTATGCATTCCCCGGCGGTATGATGATCGGGACGGATTCACACACACCTAATGCAGGCGGTTTAGGTATGATAGCTATCGGCGTTGGCGGTGCTGATGCAGTTGACGTTATGGCTGGTATGCCTTGGGAATTAAAATGGCCTAAACTTATTGGTGTTAAGTTAACAGGAAAACTAGATGGCTGGACGTCTGCTAAAGATGTTATTCTCAAAGTTGCCGGAATTCTTTCCGTTATAGGCGGCACCGGTGCTATTGTTGAGTATTTCGGTGAAGGTGCTCAATCACTTTCCTGTACAGGGAAAGGAACAATTTGCAATATGGGTGCTGAAATTGGGGCAACAACTTCTATCTTTGAATTCGACAATAAAATGGTTGAATACCTGAAAGCAACCGACAGAATAGATGTTGCAAAATTAGCCGAAGCCCACAAAGAATTATTAAAATCCGATCCTGAAGTTCATCAGAATCCTGAAAAATATTATGATCAAGTAATTGAAATAAACTTGAGCGAACTTGAACCTCATCTTAATGGTCCATTTACACCCGATTTAGCTTGGCCTATTTCCAAAATGAAGGAAGCGGTTGAAAAAGAAGGTTATCCCGATAAAATAAGTGTTGCATTAATCGGAAGCTGTACAAATTCAAGCTATGAAGATATTGACCGCGCTGCAAGTATTGCTAAACAAGCACTCGATAAAGGATTAAAAACAAAATCTCAGTTTACAATTACCCCGGGTTCAGAGCAGGTTAGAGCAACTATTGAAAGAGACGGTCAACTTAAAACATTAACCGATGTCGGTGGTTTGGTATTAGCTAATGCTTGCGGACCTTGCATAGGAATGTGGAAAAGAATGGATATTGAAAACGGTGAACGCAATACAATTGTAACTTCTTTCAATAGAAATTTTGCAAAAAGAAATGACGGCAATGCAGCAACATTAGCATTTGTTGCCAGCCCTGAAATTACAACTGTTCTTGCATTAGCAGGTAGATTGTCCTTTAATCCTCTGACTGATGAGTTAGAAAATGAAAACGGTGAAAAAATAAAATTAGTTCCTCCAAAAGGATTAGAGTTACCAACCATGGGATTCGATAAAGGCGAAAGCGGATATATTTCGGGAAGTGATGGAAATCCGGATGCTGAAGTAATTGTGAAAAAAGATAGCGAAAGATTACAACTTCTAGAAAAATTTCAACCCTGGAACGGTGAGGATTTTGTCGAACTTCCTTTACTTCTTAAAGCAAAGGATAAGTGTACAACCGATCATATCTCGATGGCTGGCCCTTGGTTAAGATTCCGCGGTCATCTTGATAACATTTCAAACAATATGTTTCTGGGGGCAATAAATGCGTTTACAGGAAAAGCCGGCGAAACTAAAAATCAATTTACGGGCGAATTTAAACAAGTGCAGCAAGTTGCCCGTGATTATAAAGCAAGAGGCTTAGGATGGGTTGTTGTCGGTGACGAAAATTACGGTGAAGGATCAAGTCGTGAACATGCTGCAATGGAACCGAGATTCCTTGGCGGTAAAGCAATTATTGTCAAAAGTTTTGCTCGAATTCATGAAACTAATTTGAAAAAACAAGGTATGCTTCCTCTTACTTTTGCCGATCCTAGTGATTATGATAAGATTAAAGAAGACGATAGACTCAGTATAATTGGATTAAAAGAAATGGCACCGGATAAACAATTAACTTTAAAAATTCATCATGCGGATGGTTCTGTTGAAGAAATAAAATTAAACCACAGCTTTAATGAAAATCAAATCAGTTGGTTTAAAGCGGGAAGTGCGCTTAATTTAATCGCAGAACAAAATAAGTAAACAATGAATTAGCAGCACAGAAGTTAATCTGTGCTGCTAATCAATCTATACAAATAGTGAATAGACTACATAACCCAAAGTAATAATAAACCCTGCCGCCAATGCTATTACCATCACATAGAAACTAAAGTCTGTAGTTTTATCGCTCTTTAAATTTATTTTATTGCCGGGATTCATTTTTTTTCTCCTTTAAAATGATTTAACGTTTTTAATAATTCTCTTTACAGTGATTTGAACTATTAACCGACGTTAAACTTCCGAGGAGAAGTACGAAGTAAAAAATGTTGAGAAGATTTTTGCTTGGGTTAATTCTTGTGGAAGAATTCTATTGTAATAACAAAATTGAATTTTTTCTTTATCTATCTTGAGCGACTTATCTAATTCATTACTAAAAAACTCAAAAGTTCTTAAAGAGAATCTTTTATTTACCTTATTACTATTCTGAATAAATTGATCGGCAGTTTCACTAATTGTAAATGAAATAACATCCGGTTTACGAACAATACTATTACTTTTACCTGTAAATGATACGGCAATTTGTGAGAAAACTAATAAAAGCAGAAAAATTGAAATGAATTTAATTCGCAATTTCTAAACCACCAAAAAATCGAAAGCATATATAATTAAAAGAAAAGTGATTTCCTAAATAAATAATTGTTAATTAACCCGCCAATTTATTTTATCGCCTTCTTCTATTTCAAACTTATCAGTATAACCGGCATTTACTTCAACAACATAAATTGACGGCTCTGTGGATGGATAGGATTTTTCGGAAAATGGGGTAGTGTTTTTATGTATCGTAACGATTTCCATTTTCTTGTTTACAAAAATTATATCAAGCGGAATCATGGTGTTGCGCATCCAAAATGATTGATATTCTTCAGTTGGAAAAATAAACAACATACCTTGATTGAATTCTAAACTTTCGCGGTACATTAAACCGACAGCTCTTTCAACCATGTCATCAGCAATTTCAATATCAATTTTAGAAATGAACTTCCCCTCAGATGTCTGAAAGGTTAACTCCCCCTCTTTCTTAAAATCAAATTGGCGGTGACTGTAAGTACTAACTTCGTTATTAGAATTATCTTCGGAACCGGTAAACATAAAATAACCACCGATCGATATTATTATAAACAAAACAATGTAATGTATCATGTAATTCTTTTTTACAACCTTTTTCTTCTTAGACATATATTTATAGTATGGCTATCTTTGTTTTCAAGCTCGGTAAATTTAATACATTTTAGAGAGAGTTTTTATGTCAAAAATTATTGATAGAAAAGAAATTGAACTTACCTCCATTCAGGATAAAATGATACGCAGCGGCTGGGGAAATGATACTGTTGATAAAACAATCGTTGATAAAATTACTTACGATTCGGATGGATTGAAAGTAAAAGGATACATTGCTCGTCCCAAAGATGAAACAAAAAAATATCCTTGTATAATTTGGTGCAGAGGCGGAATCGGTAATGCCGGAGCAATTGACTCTTTTAATGCAAAAGGAATTTTCGGACAACTTGCGAGCTGGGGCTATGTTGTTTTAGCTTCTCAATACAGAGGCAACGATGGCGGCGAAGGTAAGGACGAATTCGGCGGTGATGATATAAATGATGTTATTAATTTAAAATTGCTTGCGAAAGAAATTGAATCTGCCGATGATTCACGTTGGGGAATTGAAGGCTGGAGCCGCGGTGGAATGATGACATACTTAACATTAACAAAAGATCACAATTTTAAATGTGCCGTTGTAACCGGCGGTATAGCAAACCTTCGTTGTAATTCTGATGAAAGTAAATTCATGAAGAAGTTATACGAAGTAACAATGGGTAAACACGGTACGGGAAGTTTCAATCAAAAATGTGAATCGCGATCAATTGTAAATTTTGCTGATAAGCTTCCAAAGAATACTCCCCTTTTGTTAATTCACGGCACTGCGGATAGCAGAGTTTTACCTCACGATTCGCTAGATCTTTCATATAAACTTTTAGAGTACAATATTCCATTCGAATTAGTCATGCTGAAAGACGGAGATCATTTCTTGAAAGCCCACAGAAAAGAAGTTGATAGAATGAGAAAGGAGTGGTTTGGGAAATATTTGAAGTAAATTTTAAAAGCCCGCAAGCTAAAAGTTTGCGGGCTTTTTCAAGTTCCATGCTTTTTATTGGGCCCTTGATACTACTTGACCAACAACATCTTCTTCGTGAAGTTGAATTTATCTGATGTAAGTTGGTAAAAATAAAATCCGCTCGATAGATTGCTTCCATCAAATCTAACTTCATGTCTGCCTGCTGATTTTGTTGTTTCTTCGAGCACTTCAACTAACCTGCCAAGTGAGTCGAATATTCTTAAACTTAAATGCGTCGGTTCTTTTATCTCATATTTTATCACTGTTGTCGGGTTAAATGGATTTGGATA
>CAYLVF010000070.1:0-9347 GCA_964387045.1 uncultured Melioribacter sp.
ACGAGAACTCAACAGAGTTGAACAAACTCGGCGTTACTGGATATTTAACATAACAGTGACGTTAGCAACGATGAAGGTCAAAAACAAGTGACTCGCCAGAGTTCGGCTAAGTCTGACGACCTTTAAGGTTTTCATAGATTGGATGTAGCCGCAGACTTCACTTCTGCGGTGGTAACCTCTCGGAATCAAAACAAAGGGATAAATCTTCGAGGTAAGGATATGCTCTTTATGTAGTTTTTCCTCGAAGGTTACTAAGATAGCTAGCATTTGTTCGGACTTACCCTGCCGGATCGAGTTCCCAAATTATTTTCACAATAACAAACTAACAGCGTGCTATGGTTAAATACCGATAGAAAATTATAATGGCTGGATTTAATCGAATGATGATCTTTCCAACAGAAAATCAAGCGAAAAATAACATGTTAAAACAGTATTTATACTTTATTCGACTTCAAAAAGGTTAACAAATATCCGGTTAGAAGGGTAATAATAACTCCGACAAACGTGTACCAAGTCCATGCAACCAAATTAAGGCTTATAAATATCATCATTCCAACAATACCTATAATAAATGAGATGATTGCAAATTTTTGATCTGCTTTTTTGTTGAGAATACCAAGCAAAAAAGTACCGAGTAAACCGCCGTATGTAAAAGATGCAATTGATAATGCAAGCTCAACAACCGATTGAGATGTATTCATAAAGAAAATTGCGGCACAAATTAATAAGAGCGACCATAGAATGGTCATTAATCTCGATGAAAATAGATTTCTTTTCTCGTCAATTCCTGAAAAGAATTTCGGAAGCAAATCAAATACAACCGATGATGAAAGCGAACTAATTGAACCGGCAAGAGTTGACATTGCCGTGGCAAATAATCCGGCAATTATTATTCCGGTTACACCAACCGGTAAATTTTCAATAATGAATTTGGGGAATAATTCGTCGGACCGGATTTCAATCTGCCCGTAATAAACATAGAGAGCAATGCCGATAAACAAAAACAAAGTAAATTGTAAAAAGACTGCAACTCCACTTGCAATTACAGCTTTGCGGGCTGCTTTAAGATTTTTTGTAACAAGTAGTCTTTGAACAATCAGTTGATCAGTACCGTGTGATGCCATTGATAAAAATGTTCCGCCGATTAAACCACCAATCATCGAATATGGTTCACTAAAAATTGTTTCCGGATTTTGAATAAATTCCAGATTGAGAAGATTAAATTTATGCGCAAATTCACTACTGAAAATTTTACCGAAACCACCCGGTATAAAGACATCGACTAAAAACCAAAGAGAGATGATTGCACCGCCAATGTAAACACTCATTTGAACAACATCTACCCAAATAACACCTTTTACCCCGCCGGTTATTGTATAGAGAAGTGTTATAACTGCAATTATAATAATTGCAACCGGGTAATCAATTCCCAATAATATTTTTAGCGGAATTGCTGTTGCGAAAAGCCGAACTCCATCAGCAAGCAGTCTTGTAAAAAGAAATACAACAGATGCAAACGAACGTGTTTCAGTTCCGAATCTTTCTCCCAAAAATGCATACGCAGTTGAAAGTTCTCCCTTAAAGTATTGAGGAAGTAAAACTATTGCAACGATTATCCTTCCAATAATATATCCGAATGCTAATTGAAGGAAATTCAAGTTTGTTAAATAAGCTAAACCGGGAATCGAGATAAAAGTAAGAGTACTTGTTTCAGCAGCAACAATAGAAAAAGTTACAGCCCACCACGGCACTTTGTCCGAACCAAGGAAATAATCTTTTGTTGATTTTTGTTTGCCGCCAGAGAAGTAACCTACTAATGCAATAACGATTAAATAAAGGGATATGATTATAAAATCGACGGTTCGATTCAATATGAACTACCTATTCACTTTTGAGATCTTCAATAGCTTTTTCAACATTTTCAAAAATTGGTAGTATTCTATCTAATTGTGATATTTCGATAAGACTTTTTACATTTTTGGTTGGCGCGGCAATCCTGATATTTCCTTCATTTGATTGCAGAATTCGGTATGCAAGTAAAATTGCACTCAAGCCGGAACTATCGCAATACTCAACTTCAGATAAATCAAAAATCAGCTTATTAATTTCATCTGTATGAAGAAGAATAGTTAATTCACCCTTAACAAGACCGGCAATCTGCGCATCGAATCTTTTTTCATTTAGTTTGAATATGGATACGTCATCGATTCTTTTTAATTCGAAGTTAAAATTTTCATTCATAGCTGCTTACTTTTCCTAATAAATGATGTATACAAAAAATTAGAACATTTGAACAGAATTTAAGAAATTTCTATAAGAAATTTCAGCATTATTTTGATTATTTGCTATCTGTAAATTATATAATTCGTCGGCTTTTGATTTTTTGAACCCTACCGTAATTTTGCTCTCCGGAATATTTGCAAGAATACCTTGAAAAAGATTATTGGCTCTATTCAAATCTAATACTGCATCGAATTTCATTTGCGATAATTCTTTAGCAAACTCTTTTTTCGGTAAACCGAGTTTTGTTTTCGATTCATCATTGAAAACAATAACATCATACGAAAACTCTTCGCGGGCTACATGCTGTAATCTTTCATGTACTAAGAGAATTACTTTCTTTTTATCAATTCTAAAATAAGCGGGAATATCCATTGATTTTAAAATATCTTCTGCTGTATCGGGAAGAACTATTAAAATTTTTAATGCTCCTGATATAATTCCTTTAAAATTCTGCGAAGGTAATTTTTTACTAAAATATTTTTTCTTTGCTAGAAAGAGTGCAAATTTTTGTTTAAGCGAATTCATTATTTTGAAGACTCAATAAGTGAAAGAAATTCATCCTCTGTAAGAATTTTTACTCCAAATTTTTCAGCTTTATCCAATTTGGAACCGGCATTTTCTCCAACAACTAAGTATGAAGTATTTTTACTTACACTTCCGGTAACCTTACCCCCCTTTTGCTGAATCATTTGTTTAGCTTCATCACGGGTAAATTTCTCTAATGTACCTGTTAAGACGAATGTTAAGTTCTTTAATGCCTCGGAAGTTTCACCGGTGTCTTTAATTTCAAAATTCAATCCGGTATTTCTTAATCTATTAACAACATCCAGGTTATCGGATGTAGCAAAAAATTTTTTAACACTAAAACTGATTGACGGTCCAATTTCGTGGATGTCTTCAATTTCGTCTTCGGAAGCTTTTAATAGATTATCGATATTTTTAAAATGGTGTGCTAACTTTTGCGCCGCTCCGACTCCAACAAATCTGATACCTAAAGCATAAAGAACTTTTTCAAATGGTCTTTTCTTACTCGCTTCAATTGCGGTAAGTAAATTATTTATACTGAGTTCACCGAAACCTTCTAATTGAACAAGTTCATCTTTGTGTTTATGAAGATCATAAATATCAGCGTAAGATTTTAAGTAGTTGAGATCAACAAATTGATCGATTATTGCTTTTCCCAATCCTTCAATATCCATTGCTCCTCTCGAAGCAAAGTGTTCGATCTTACCTTTAACTTGAGCCGGACAAGTATTATTCTCACAGTAAATTGCAACCTCACCTTCGGGTCTAACTAACTTCGAATTACAAACCGGACAATTTTGCGGTGCTTTAGTTTTGACCGAAACACTACTCCTTTTGCCTGTAACAACTTGAACAACTTTGGGAATTACATCACCCCCTTTTTCAATAATAACAAAATCACCCTCACGAATGTCTTTTCTTTCAATTTCCTCTATGTTATGAAGAGTTGCTCTGCTAATTGTTGAGCCTGCTAATAAAACAGGTTCCAAATCAGCAACCGGAGTAAGAGTGCCGGTTCTTCCAACCTGCCAGAAAATTTTATTTAATTTTGTTTCTGTTTGTTTAGCTCTAAACTTATACGCGACCGCCCATCGTGGTGATTTTGCGATACTTCCAAGATTTCTCTGATATTTAATCGAATTTACTTTTACAACAACACCATCAATCTCGTATGGGAGTTCTTCTCTTTTTGCTTCCCACACCTTACAGAATTCTAATACTTCATCTATGTTCTTACATAATTTATAGTTGGGATTAACTTTTAAGCCGAGCTGTTTTAGTAACTCCAAACTTTCGGCTTGATTTTCAACCTGATCATTTTCTAAGGCGAGGAAGTAAGTAAATATATCAAGCGGGCGTTGGGCTACAAGTTTTGGATCTTGTAATTTTAACGTGCCCGCAGTAGAATTCCTCGGATTTGCAAAAATTTTTTCACCCTTTTCTTCTCTTTCCTTATTAAATTTTTTGAAAGCATCAACTTCCATAAAAATTTCACCGCGGACTTCAATTTTGGATAGATCGTACTTTGTGGTTTTTATTTTATTTAGTCTCAGCGGGACTGAACGGATTGTCTTAACATTATTTGTTACTTCTTCACCGACATAACCGTCTCCACGAGTTGCAGCGGTAACCATGTTATAATTTTCATACCTGATTGAGACTGAAACTCCGTCAATTTTTAATTCTGCTATATATTCAACTTCATCTAAATTACCGATACCATCGCGGACACGCCTGTCAAAATCAAACAATTCATTTTCGCTGTAAGTATTTGATAAACTCAGCATCGGGATTATATGCTGGATAGGTTTGAATTCTTTTGTTAAATCAGAACCGACACGTTGAGTCGGTGAATCGGGAGTAATTAATTCCGGGTATTCACTTTCAAGTTTTTCAAGTTCTTTATAAAGTAAATCGTACTGCTCGTCGGATATTTTGGGATTGGTTAAAATGTAATAATTATAATCATGGTAACGAATCTCTTCGCGCAATTCCTCAATTCGCTTTTCAACATTCAATCTCATATAATTTTCAATTGGATGAGTTTATTATACCGTCTTTGTTTACAGAGAATATTTTACGTTCGCCTTTTCTGCCTAAGAATTCCATGGGTGTACCGTTGAGTTCCATAGAAATACCGCCGGCGTTTCCTACAATGATATCAAAATTTTCAGCAGCTTTAACAAAAATTGATGAGTTACGATAAAGCATATATTCTTTATCATATTTTCCGTCGATAATAACATTAACCCAGCATGTATCATCTGCTTTGAAATTAAGAGTAAGGGAATCACTTGAAACCGTTGAGCTTGCAACGGCTTTGTTTTCTTCTATTGTAAATCTCTGTCGCTGCTCTTCTAATACTTCTTCAAATGGTTTTTCGACTACAAATTCAGGTTGAGAATCCTTTATAAATAATAAGTACAAAAGAATAATTATGATTAAGACAATAGCAGCAGATGCAAAAATTATTATTCTATTGCGGTTATGTGATGATGATATTTCAGCTTGTGTTTGAGTAGTTTCATCAGAAAATTCTTTTTTAGAGTTCTCAACTTCTTTTTGTGTTCCTGCATCCGGAGTAATTGAGATATCTTTTACCGTTGATCTGCCACTTTTAGCCAAATCATAATTTGAAATTGCCTCATTAGAGTCTAAATTGCAATGAGCAGCATATTCCTTAATAAAAGCTCGAATATATACTTCGGGTAGAATAATGAAATTTCCTTCTTCGATTGCTTTTAAAAACTTAATATCTATCCGAGTTTTAGAAGCAATGTGTTGAAGCGTAACTTCAGCTTTTTCGCGAGCGTCTTTAAGTTCTTCGCCAAATTTTTTTAAATCTTCAGTAGGCATCTATTTTACTTTTTTAATTTTTGCAGCAAAAGACCCGTCAATTTGGTGAACATTTGTATAGGTTTGAATACAACCTTTTTCATTGCGCACTTCATCCGGGAAAATACTGTTTGCAGGAATAAGTTCGAAATCCGGATTTTTCAGCAAAAATTCATTAACAATTTCAAAATTTTCTTCCGGTTCGATAGTACAAGTACTATAAACTAAATACCCGCCAACTTTTAACTGTCTAGCACCGTTTTCCAATAACTCTTTTTGTGTAGCAGTTAATTTACGAATATCTCCAATATCCCGCTTCCATTTTATATCCGGTTTCTTACGTAAAGTTCCTAAACCAGAACATGGAACATCGATTAAAACACGATCAAACTTTTGTTCGTCATTAAACTCTCTGGAATCTGCGACAAGCAGCTTTACATTTTTAACTTTCATTCTTTCCAAGTTTTTTGCGAGAATGTCAAGTCTGCTTTCAAATTGGTCAATAGCAACTATTTCGCCTTCGTTATTCATTAATTCGGCAAGATGAGCAGTTTTACCTCCTGGTGCGGCACAAAAATCTAATACTCTCATTCCAGGTTTGGGATCAAGTAAAATTGGTGGGAAACCGGCGCTTTCATCTTGAACACTGAAATAACCTTTTGCAAAATATTCCCACGCGGTAATATTTGTCAAGTTTGCTAGTCTGATATATTGGGGAAGGTATTTTGTGTCGAGATGCTCAAGTTTAACACCTGTAAGAAGTTTCTTGAGTTCTTCTTTATTCGTAACAAGATTGTTTACCCGCAAAGTTAGGTCGGGTTTATTGTTATTTGCTATGAGTAACTCTTCGGTAAACTGACGACCGTATGTTTTTAACCAACGCTTAATTAACCACGATGGATGAGAAAAATAAGCAGAGAGATAGTTAGTTTCTTCTTCGCTTTGATCCGGATATCTAATGTTGTTTTTACTTCTAATAATATTTCTTAGAACGGCATTTGTTAAATCAGCCGGTTTTTGTCCTTGAATTTTTTTTACAAATTCAACTGCTTCATTAACAGCGGCATATTCGGGAATTTTCTCTAAGAAGAGAATCTGGTAAAGTGCAACTCTCATAGCATTTTTTACATTCGGGATACATTTGGAAAATTGTCCTTTATAAAATCCGTTTAGGATCCAATCGATTCTACCAAGCCATCGAATAACTCCATGAACAATTTCAAAAAGTAATGCTTTATCAACACCGGAGAGTTCTGAATTTTTAATTTCTATATCAAGCAATTTATCTAAATATGCATCGGTTCTATCAACCCGGTTAAGAATCTTAACCGCTAATCCTCTTACACCGGAATAAATTTCGGGACCTTTATAAATAGTTTCTTGTTCCATTGAATATGAATTATCCTTTTATGGATGGAATAAAGTTTTTTAAAATAGTAAAAATAATGGACTAATATAGAACGAAGAAAGAAAATTCATTTAAAACAAAAAAAGGGCTGTAACACAAGTTACAACCCTTAGTTCATGATATAAAATCTTATTCTTTCTTACGACCGTATTTTCTATTGAATTTCTCAACTCTACCGGCAGAATCAAGAATTTTTTGTTTACCGGTAAAGAAAGGATGTGAAGCACTTGAAATTTCCATTTTAACAAGCGGATATTCTTTGCCGTCTTCCCATACAATTGTATCTTTTGTATCGACGGTTGATCTTGTGAGAAATGTATAATCAACCGACATATCTTTGAAAACAACCGGTCTGTAATTAGGATGAATTCCCTTTTTCATTTTTTTCCTAGCTAAATTTTTACGAACTGTAAATATATTCAATCAAAGAGATAAATACAACTAGTCATTCTCCGTTTTTTGAGCATTTTTCAACGAATCGAGCTTGATACGGTGTAATTCTATGGCTTCCTTACTGGCTCGCTCTTTAATAAAAAATCCGTCGAATTGTGATGGTTGTGAGCTGCCGCTTACTAATTGTCCTCGCTGGGCTCTACTTTGCTGCACCCTATTTCCCGAAACGAACGAATCCAGATCAACCGAACTTTTATCGTCAAAAGGAAGCACAACCGACTCAACTGTTACTGCATCAGAAGGTTCAACAACAACCCTAACAATATTTGATTGTGGTGTTTGGGCAGTTTTTGAATTGACTTTTACTTTTTCGGCTGTAAAGTCTACGCTCAACCCCGGTTGAGAAAGAACGATTGTGTCGGACTTGGCAGTAGAATAATTCGCTCTAATTTCTGGTGGAGTTAAAAATGGATTTTCTAGATTGACACTCGATTCGGTAAAAAAGAAGAAGAAAATCATTATGGAAAAGGTAACCGCCGCTGCCGGAACTAAAGCACGGTTAAATATAAATCTTCGCTCGGGTACCGATAACTCAAAATTCTTATTGTTGATTTTTACCATTAAGTTATACTCGAAGTTATCACCAGCTTTAACTTTCGGTAAATTCTTGAGATCGGATATTATGTGAGCAAATTTTTGTTCTTCGTTAGAATAGTAGCTGTTAATTCCCATAGGCTTACTCTTTGTAGATGTTTTTTAATAATTTTTGAAGTTGTGTCCTTCCTCTGTTAATTCTTGATTTTACAGTTCCGATTGAGAGCCCGGTTATGTCGGCAATTTCTTCGTAGGTAAATTCCTCAATATCTCTCAAAACAACCACCTCTCGGTAAACCGGTTTCACTTTCATCAAAGCATTTTGAATGATGTGGCTCTTAATATTGCTATCGGCAATTCTGTCGGGTTCAAAGAACGATTTATCTTCAATTTGAATTTTCTTGCTTTCGTCGTCGTCAACGTTATTATCAAGCGAAAAAATTTTACGACGTTTTCTTCTCTTGAGTTCATTTTTTGCAAGATTGCCGGCAATGGTATAAATCCATGTCGAAAACTTAGCGAAAGACTTATAGGAGTCTTTGTTTAAGTAGAATTTTATCATCGTGTCTTGCACAATATCAGTACTTGCATCACGGTCGCCGACAAATCTAAAAACAAAATTGGTTAAGGGGTCTTTGAATCTCTTAACCAAAATTTCGTAAGCTTCAATAGTTTCGTTATCCTGAAACTCTTTGATTAATTCTTCATCAGTTAGTTCAGTAAGCTTTTTAGTCAACGGTTTTTATACCCTAATCCATGAATAAATGTTTCAAACAAATTAGTCTAATTTTTCCCCCTTTTCAATTTTGGAAAGGAAAAATCATTTTACTTAGAGATCATTTCACTAATCAACATCGTTAAGATAGTTTTGTGATCAGCCGTGGAAGTTTTAACGGAAATATCAGCCTTCAAAAGTGCATCTGATGCTTTCATCAGTCGATTTTTATCTTTAAAAATATTTTGTTTTGTAGAATTCATAAAGTAAAAGTAATTTGCTTCGGCTAATTTAGCTGCTTCAGATAAATCTATTCTTTTATGCGAAAACTCCAAAGATTGAGCATTGAATAAACAATATGTATTCAGCATAGAAATCATCTGCCCAATTTCAGTGCCGTTATCCAACAAATTATAAGCAATTTCTAGAGCTTTTGATTTATTCCCTTTACCAACGGCATCTTGCAAATTAAAAGTAGTGTATTTTCTTGTGCTGGAAGCAAGATTAGTTATAATATCAAAAGTAATTTCTTTCCCCTCTCCTAAATTATCATAAAATTTCTGCATCTGCATCTCAAGGAGAGATTTTTCTTCA
>CAYLVF010000071.1:0-9262 GCA_964387045.1 uncultured Melioribacter sp.
GTTTACCGAGCGGGGTTTATTTTTATAGATTGTTAGCCGGAAAATTTTCGCAGTCGCGCAAAATGGTTATAATTAGATAACTTTCGGCGGCATGTAATAAATTTTGGTTTGTAAAATCTTACTTATAAACTTATTTGAAAATCGCTTTTCGCTGCTTATTTTAAATCAACGATTAAACAAAGTTCAATCTGCATTAAACAAAAAATTTTAATGAGGACAAATATGAGAAAGTCTCTATCAATTTTATTAATGAGCATAATCTTTCTTTCTGGAGTTATCTTAGCACAAGACGGCAGACCTCAATACAAAATCAGCAATGAGCGTGCAGGAGTATACATTGGTGATATTATTATTGAACTTTTCCCTTACTTTGCACCGCTGCATGTTGCTAACTTTGACAGTCTTGTTTCAATTTCATTTTATGATAGTACCGCCTGGCATCGTGTGGTTCCGAACTTTGTAATTCAAGGCGGAGATCCGAACTCTAAACACGGACCAAGAAATACTTGGGGTGAAGGGGATTCTACACAAGCAACTGTACCTGCCGAATTCAGTAAAGTTTCTCATTTAAAAGGTATTCTTGGCGCTGCTAGAGATACGGACATCAACAGCGCTACTTCTCAATTTTATATCAACACGGTAAACAACACAGGTCTCGACGGCAGGTATACAGCCTACGGAATAGTAATTGAAGGTATGGATGTTGTTCACGATATTGAAAACTCACCCCGCGATGGGAATGATAACCCGCATGAAAAAATAGAAATGTTTATAACTAAAACCGGTATCAACGAAAGTATACCAGATGTCCCTCAGTTGATTGCCCCTGCTGATGGGTTTGTAGGATTTCAATCAAATACCGATTTAGTGTGGGGAAAAGTTGAAGAAGCCGTATTGACTTTTCTAGAGGTTGCACACGATTCGAATTTCTCTAACATTGCTTATGCCGACAGTTTTGCCGTTACAACAGGAAACACTTCTATTAAATATCCCGGCGTTGAGTTTGGGCAGGTTAAATACTTTTGGCGAGTTCGCAGTAATAATGGGGCTAAATTTAGCGATTATTCCGAAACTAGAGGCTTTACTTCTTCCATCCAAGCCCCTACTTTAATTGCGCCGGAAAATACTGCAACAAATATTTCAACCAGTCCTCTTTTAGAGTGGAATCCCGTCGAAGGTGCGGTTTCATATAGATTACAAATCGCACATACGCTTCCCAGTTTTACCGAATCACGGATTGTTTTTGATGAATCCGGGATAACCGAATCTAAAAAACAAATTGAAAACTTAGCGGCTGATACACGACACTATTGGAGAGTTCTAGGTGAAGCGGAAGAATACGACGGACCATATTCCAACACCTGGTTATTTACTACCGAACAAGCTACAGGTGTCGATGAAGATTTTCAAAAGCCGAATGATTTCTTTTTGTTTCAAAATTATCCTAATCCGTTCAACCCGGAATCAATTATCAAAATACAATTAGCGGAAAGAACATATACGGTATTAAAAATTTTCGATATAACGGGAAGAGAAGTACAAACTCTTTTAAATGAATCGATTGAGCCGGGTGTTTATGAAATTAATTTTGATGCTTCGAATTTAACAAGCGGAATTTATTATTATAGATTAGAAACGGATGCATATAGCCAAACACGCAAAATGATTTTGTTGAAATAATAAGTAAACATAAGAGGATAAATTATGGCGGCGGTTAAAAAAGATTTTCAATTAATTTTCGATAGACTAAAGAAAATATTCAACAAATATGAAAAACATCTTTCCGTAATTGTTGATAACAATAAAAGTTATTCATTAGAAGGTCCGTTTTCGGAAGTCTTTAACAGGAGTCTTTGGTTTGGGGCAATTGAAATAAAAAAGAATTATGTAAGCTATCATTTAATGCCGGTTTACATGTATAAAAATCTTTCCGAATCTGTCCCGGAAAATTTAAAGAAAAGAATGCAGGGCAAATCTTGTTTCAACTTTAAGACTTACAACGAAGAACTGTTCAAAGAGATGGAAAAGTTTACAGAGGTGTGTTTCAAAGAATTTAAGAAGCGGGGTGATAAAATATAATTTACTTGCACTGAGCGACACAAGTTTATTTACACATATTAAATTTATAGATGATAAAGAAGTTTTTATTTAACTTCACTTTTTAGTTTAGCACTGGGGCATTTCCTTGTGAGTTTTGTTCTTTCCAATATTTCTTCGGATACTAATTATGAAAAAAATATGTGTGTTTTGCGGTTCAAGTTTTGGCAATAATAAAAGCTATTCCGATTCGGCAAATCTGCTCGGCAACCTGATTGCAAAAAAGAAAATAGAGCTTGTCTACGGCGGTGCAAGTGTGGGGTTAATGGGCGAAATCGCTTCTGCAGTTCTTAAAGCAGGCGGAAAGGTGACCGGCGTTATTCCCAAACAGCTATTGGAAAAAGAAGTTGCGCATACCGGACTTAATGATCTACGAATTGTCGATTCAATGCACGAACGAAAATCTTTGATGGCTGATCTTTCCGACGGATTTATTGCTATGCCAGGAGGATTCGGAACGCTCGAAGAAGTTTTTGAGGTCGTTGCCTGGGGACAACTAAACTTCCACAACAAACCTTTAGGATTATTGAATGTTAACGGCTACTATGATAACCTTATAAAATTTTTAGACCATACTGTAAATGAAAATTTCATTAAACCGGAACACCGCGAAATGATATTGGTTGAAAAAGATCCGGAAGCAATGCTTACACAATTACAAAACTACATACCGCCTAAATTTGATAAGACAGATTGGATTCTTGAAATGCTCAACAAACAAAAACCGGCTTAGCTTAACTATATAATCGTTTAAAAAAATTAATGATTAAAATCTTATTTCTTTTAAAATATTGCTATATGGCTAGGAATTAATACTTTAGTGGGATTTATTAATTGCTTATATTCGAATAAAAAAAAGATGGGCATGATAAATTTATCCATAGCAAAACCTTTTCTTAAATGGGCGGGAGGCAAAACTCAGCTTTTAGAACAGTTCGTCGAATATTTTCCACCAGAGTTAAAAAATGGTTCTTTGAAAAATTATTATGAACCATTTCTTGGTGGTGGTGCAGTATTTTTCTTTATTGCTCAAAACTATCCAATCAAAAAAGCGTACCTATCTGATGTTAACGAGGATTTAGTATTAACTTTTTCTGTTGTACAACAAAATGTATTTGAACTTATTGATGAACTAACTTTGCTTAAATCTGAATACGTCAACAAAGATGACCATGAAAGAGAAAAATATTTTTATAAAATTCGTGAACTTTATAATTTCGAAAGATTAAAAATAGATTTTAATAAATACAGTACTGAGTGGATACCTCGTGCTGCCAAACTAATCTTTTTAAATAAAACTTGTTTTAATGGTTTGTTTAGACTTAATCGAAAGGGTGAATTTAATGTCCCGTTCGGTCGTTATAAAAATCCCGGAATATTAGACAAAGAAAATTTAATAAGTGCCAGCCGTGTACTACAAATTGCTGAAATATTCTTAACTGATTTTGAGAATATTAAAAACAAAATCAATGATGATTTTTTTATCTATTTTGATCCCCCATATCGTCCGATAAGTCTTACATCAAGTTTTACTTCATATAGTAAATATGATTTTACTGAAGATGACCAGAAACGACTAGCTCAATTTTATGGCGAGCTCGGCGTAAATGGAAATAAGTTAATGCTTAGTAATTCTGACCCGAAAAATGAAAATCCCGCCGACCATTTTTTTGAAAGGTTATATGAAAAATTTAATATTATTAGAGTCCAAGCAAATCGAATGATTAATTGGAATTTTGTAATGTTTATTTATAGTAGAATTTTATATGCATAGTCGCATTTATGATTTAATTAGTTTCGGGTTACAAAAAAAGTATTGCGGTCCAGCGGGACCTATACAAAAAGTTGAAATCTCGTTTAGTACTAAAGATGATATTAGGATTGAAAAAATTACACGCGATAAAAGACGCTGTGTAGTTGATTTCGTTGCCGATTTAAAAGAAACAAAAATAATTTATTATGATATAGAGAAGTCAGACATAAGTTTTTCATTTTTTTACCAAATCAAAGGAACATTGTTCTATATTAACAATGAATTCGAAGATCTAATTTTGGAGTTTTAATATGAAACAATATGAACAAGTTATTAAGATTCTAGAAGAGGAAGGTGGATATTCAACACTTGGAAAACTTTATCAAAGAGTTGATGTAAGTAACTGGAAAACAAAAACCCCTTTCGCTAGTATTAGAAGAATTGTCCAAGACGAAAAATATTTTTTTAAAATAAAACCGGGTTTATGGGCTTTAAACTCACGGAAAAACGAGGTATTAAAAACTCTTAAGATTGAAAAACATAATCAAAAATTGACAGAAGAATTCAACCATTCTTATTATCAAGGACTACTTGTTGAAATTGGCAACATTGAAGGATATGGGACATTCGTTCCTAATCAAGATAAAAACAAAAAATTCTTAACTAATTCACTAGGTGAATGTGCTTCACTAAAAGAAATTTATAAATTCACTTATAGTGAAATTATTGATAGGGCAAAAACAATTGATGTAATTTGGTTTAACGATAAAAAACTTCCTCAAAGTTTTTTTGAGATTGAACACTCAACTGATTTCCATACTTCATTCCTAAAAATGTTGGATCTAAAATATTTTTGTGCAAGTTTTAATATTGTTGCTGATATAAAAAGATTTAAAGAATTTGAAAAAAAAATTTCCTATTCTGCTTTCAACGAATTAAAAAATAGAGTTAGGTTTATTTCTTATGAAAAGCTCTCTGATTATCATTCAAAGGCTTATTTATATTTTCAATCAAAAAAAGAACTGGAAATATGAAAAAATATATGGATCCGAGAATTTTATTATATAATTCTTTATTAAGAAAAAAATGTAAACCAACTTTAGCTCATTTAATTTCTTTAGAAGCTGGTTCAAGTCAATCATTTGTTGATGAAGAATATCTTGTTGAGTTAGGAATAAAAGAAAAGAAACAAAGAAAGAAATATCTTAAGTCTATTGTGAAATTTTACTTTTCAGAAATGGAAGAATAATCATATGGGATCTATGTATTTGGGCCATTCACTTAATAAGTGGGCTAAAGCAATTTCAATTAGAATTTCTGATGAATGGAGTGGTAATTATAGAGAGAATGAAGACGATATAATAATTCTTCAAAAAGTATTAGAAAATTCACTCAAAAAGAATCCCAAAAATTGCAAAAAATTAATTGGGACTACGATTATAGAAGAAGATTTTTTTGATAATATATAATTTTAGCAAAGCATTCTTATCCTTTATTTACTAACAACTTTCGATTTAGAAGATCATTATTGTGCAATCTTAATCGGTGACACACGCAAAGCACAGCACAATTGCGTCTATTCAAAAAGATGGGTTCAAAGTGCTGCAAAATATAATTTCTATTTAATTATGCACGAACACCTTTTCGTATTTAGGAAACCAAAAAAGGACGAGAATAAGTCTAGAATAAAATACTCATCTTTTAATGAGCTGTTCACCATATAACTGCAACATCTATATGTTATCTGCTAATAATGGACAAACTCTAAGACAATATAATTTTTCAATACATCTTTAATAAAAAAGTTAACTGTAGTAATTTGCGATTAACAATTAAAAACAATTGGTGACATATGTACAGAAAAATCGATGACTTCATTAACACTTGGAAAACCGAAGAGGAAGCAACGGTAAAAATATTTTCGAATATTACGGATGAACACCTTTCCAAGACTGTTTCCGATAACACAAGAAGTTTGGGAAGATTAGCTTGGCACATCACACAAACTCTAACCGAAATGGGGAGTAAAGCCGGTTTGTTTGAATCCGACCACATGGATGGAAAACCAATTCCCGAAAGCATGTCCGAAATAATTAATGAATATAAAAAATACGGCGAAGCTCTTATAAACAATATTCAAGAAAAATGGAGCGATGAAGATTTATCGTTAAAAATGGATTTGTACGGTGAATCATGGGAGCGCGGAAGAATTTTAGAAATGCTGGTTAACCATCAAATCCATCACCGTGCGCAAATGACAATTGTAATGAGATTGCTCGGATTACAGGTTCCGGGCATTTACGGTCCTTCAAAAGAAGAATGGAAAAACTACGGAATGGAGCCGCAGGATTAGTAAAGATTTATTGGTTAAGAAAACCCGCTTGCATAAAAGTTATTGTCTCCTTTAACGAAGCGCTGTTTAAAGCTATCGATCGGTTAAGTCCGCATTTTCTTGGAAAGATTTCCTTTTTTATATAACTTTTGCAGTCTTATTTGAGCATATGAAAAGAATTAATCCAAGAAATATCGTTCTCAACTTCATTTTGATGATGGCTTTTTGGCTAATCCTGAGCGGTCATTTTGATTTTTTTCATATTTCTCTTGGCGTAATTTCGGTAGCAACCGTTTTATGGTTCAATTCCAAATTACGCAGGTATGTTTTCTTCCCTGATAATGTTCAGGTAAAAACGAATTTTAAAATATTTCGTTTTTTTTACTTTTTAATTTTTCTCGTGTGGGAAATAATAACTTCCAGTTTGAGAATCGCATATCTGATTATTCATCCTAAAATGCCGATTAAAACAGGCATTATAAAATTCCGAACTAACTTACCTAACATGGTATCAAAAGTAATTCTCGGAAACTCAATATCCTTAACACCCGGTACTGTTACGCTTCATATAGAGGGAGATACTTTTCTTGTACATGCTCTAACAAATGAATCTGACGAAGCTCATATTGAGCATTCCTTGGCTGTCGAAGTTGCAAAACTATATAAAACCGATGTTGAGCAGGTTGTTTGTGATGAAGTTATAATCGATTCGGAGGACGGCTTATAATATGGAATCATTCTTTATTTTTATATCGATCGGGCTAACTATAATAATTATTATTCCCTTTTACCGTGTTGTTGAAGGACCAACTGTTTTCGATCGCCTTCTTGGTGCGGGTGCTATTGGTACTAAAACTTTAGTGTTGATTTTATTGCTCGGTCATCTTTTCGACAGATTGGAAATGTTTATCGACATAGCTCTTGCGTATTCAATATTAAACTTTATTGGGTCGCTTATTATTGCAAAATATTTTTCATCCGAAAAGGCAAAAGAATGACGGAAATACAAAATATATTAACAATTTTATTGATTGTTGCAGGTTCCTTTTTCATGATGGTTGGAAGTATCGGCGTAGTAAGATTACCCGACTTTTTTACTCGCTCTCATGCAACAAGTAAGAGTGATACTTTGGGGATTATGCTCATTGTTTTGGGGTTAATGGTTTTTGAAGGATGGTGTCTTAACAGTTTAAAGCTATTGGTGATTTTTGTTTTTGTTGCATTAGCTAACCCCGTGGGTGCACATGCACTGGCGCGCGCTGCTCTTAATTACGGAATTAAACCTTGGTTCAAAAAAGAAAAAAAGGGAAATTAAATGCATTGGGAACTCGAGCTTGTACTATATATTTTTCTAATAATTTCTGCCGTTGTTTCTTTACATGTAAAAGATTTATTAACCGCCGTTGTGTCGCTTAGTGTATTTAGTTACATACTCGCAATGCTCTTTGTTTCTATGGGCGCAATTGATGTCGGGTTTACCGAAGCAGTTGTCGGCGCAGGTGTAACAGGTGTATTATATATTGTAATGATTTATAGAACAACACGGAGAACTAACGATTGAAAACATTGACATATTTAAGTATAGCTGTATTTGCTTTGTTGCTAATGTATGCTGCATACGGTCTCCCTTATCGGGGTGATTCCGCCGCGTTGGTTAATCAAGAGATTAGTTTAACCGGTACACCGGTTGCCTCTTCGTACTATATTGAAAATGCAATGAAAGATGCCAATACACCAAATATGGTTACATCGGTCTTGGGTGATTACAGAAGTTTTGATACGCTTGGCGAAGAAGTTGTAATTTTTGCTGCCGGTATTATTTGTTTTTTATTATTGAAACGGGAGAAGAAACGTGAAGCACGGAAGTAGCAGTCCGATTATACTTCTTCTAAGTAGAGTACTTTCTCCTTATATAATGCTGTTTGGAATGTATGTAATATTTCACGGGCATTACAGTCCGGGGGGCGGTTTTCAAGGGGGTGCGCTGCTTGCCTCATCCATTCTTCTTATAAGAATTACTATGGATGAAAAAGTACATCAGCTTCATTTTAATAGATCATATGGCATTCCGCTTGGTGCGCTGGGAGTTTTAATTTTCTTCGGAGTAGGATTTATAGCGTTGATCATGGGAGGACATTTTCTTGACTACAGTCTTCTCCCATTTCCCGGTATGATTACTGCTGAATTACGTTTCTATGGTATTCTTTTTATTGAAGTTGGGGTTGGTTTGGCTGTTATGACAATTCTTGTTGCGATTTATGATAACCTTATTGATGAGGATGACGATGAGAGTCTTTGATTTTATCGCGGGACACTACGATTATTGGTTTATTATTATTCTGTTGGCAATCGGTTTATACGGAATGACTGTAAAGAAAAATTTAGTTAAAAAACTTATTGGTATGACAATTTTTCAAGCTGCTGTAATTTTATTCTATATATCAAGCGCAATAAAAGTTGATGCGACAGTTCCAATTATCATGGAAAATTTGTCGGTTGAAAACCCAGCCAATTATATTAATCCACTTCCGCATGCTTTAATGCTGACCGCTATTGTCGTTGGCGTGGCAACCGTTGGGGTTGCGTTTGCTTTGGTTGTTTTGATATATAAAAACTATAAAACCCTTGATGAGAAAGAACTGATCGAGTTAATGAAATGATTGATAAAAATCTTCCTGCACTTATACCGTTACTCTTTCTTTTTGCTGCATTGATTATACCGCTCATTGGGGTTTGGAAAAAAAATCTTTCATATCCAATTGCACTTTTAACAGCTCTTGCTTCGGTAATTCTCTCATTATACGGATTTGTTTTTGTAATATTAAACGGCTCAATTAGCTATTACTTCGGCGGGTGGATACCTCCTCTGGGGATTGAATATGTTTATGATCATCTGTCATCGTTTGTTGTCCTTGTTATAAATTTTATTGCTTTAATAGTAATTGCCAATTCATATCATCCGGTTAATCTTGATTTAGATGGAAAACAAACTGCGTATTATTCGGTTGTAATGCTTCTTCTTACCGGTTTTAACGGGATGATAATTTCCGGTGACCTATTTTACTTATATGTGTTTATCG
>CAYLVF010000072.1:0-5510 GCA_964387045.1 uncultured Melioribacter sp.
TTATATTTCTTTATTAATTAAAAACGATCAATCAGATTACCATGCTGCGTAATCTAGTTTATTTCAGTATCAGTACCATATTATTTTTCGGCGGGATGATAGTATATGGTATTGTACTTAACTTGAGAGAAGATACATTAGAAGAATTAATGCAACAAAAGGGGTTGACTAAACTTTCCAATGTACAATTGGTTGTTTCTCGGCATAATTACAAATTAGATCTTTACTCAGATTCTGTTCTGATAAAAACATATAAAGCAATTTTCGGTCAAGGAACGGGGAGAATAAAAACATCACGATTCGATAATATAACTCCGAGGGGAGTTTATCACATTTGCAGAATTGATACAAATAACTATTATTACAAGAAAATGTTTCTAAACTATCCGAATAAAAATGACGCAGCTGAAGCTTTTAAAAATGGAATTATTACTAGAAGTGAATATGATCTTATTACTTCCGGTAGTCTAAAATGTCCGCCCGATGAGACAAGACTAGGGGCGGATATTGGTATCCACGGAATTGGTGAATATAATTTTATTTTTAAAAATCTTCCTTTTGCTTTCAATTGGACAAACGGTTCTATTGCTGTAAGCAATGAAGATATTGATGAGTTGCTTTCTGTTGTAAAAATAGATACAAGAGTTGAAATAAGAGACCAATAACTTGCGAAAAATTTTACTACTTATAATACTATCAGTTACCCTCGCTGCCCAATCCGATCAAAGATTTGAATTGAAGACTATTGATTTTCAGGGAAACGAAAATATATCCACTGACGAACTTCGTGAAATAATCTTTTCCAAAGAATCCCCCGGCTGGATATCGCAATTTCTTAATAGTTTTACAAGTTTTGGTGATGAAGCTGTTTATTTTGATTCTCTACTTATATTTAACGATATCCGGCAAATGCAGAATTATTATTACGACAATGGGTTTTTTAAGGCATCTTTCGACTACTCATATCAGTTAGATACGTCAAATTATTCGGCTCAATTAAAATATTTTATTAAGGAAAACAAACCTGCTTTTTTTAGAAATATTAAAGTAACCGGTTTGGAAAACATTGCCTGGCAAATCGCCGATGAAGTGAGAGAGTTAACAACGGTTGATACGACAAAACGATACACTGCTATGGAAGTTGCTAGGATCCGAAACCAAATATTAAGACTCAGCTTGGATTTCGGGCATATGCTAATTTCTTCCGAAGTCCCTGACATTCAAGTCGATACAGTGAATAATAAAGTTGATGTTTATATGGATTTTGTTACCGGTGATCGCTATCGAGTTAGTGAAGTTAGGGTGAATAAAACCGGACCCGGTGCAAACAATGTCGACGATGATCTTCTTAGAAAATTAACCGGGATTAAACCAAATGACTACTACAGCTTTTATAATTTACAGCGAGCACAGGTAAGGTTATATAGAACCAATCTCTTTTCTTCGGTTCTAATCTCAGGTATAGTATCCGACACGAATAAAAATTATGTGCCATTAGCACTAAATGCCGATGTTGGAAAGATGAACGAACTATCACCGGAATTAATTATCAATAACGAAGACGATGCGTTTAACCTTGGTGTCGGTCTTTCATTTTCTAGAAAGAACTTTTTAGGCGGTGCAAGAAAATTAACTTTAAGCACATCAACCGCTGCCCAAGATATAACACAGTTTATATCCAATCCATCATTGAGTGATACAAATATTTATGGTTATGCCGATGCACGGGCTATATTAGAGCAGCCCTTTTTCTTCGGGAGAAATATCAATACCAAACTTGAATCTTATTACACACTACAGAAAAGGAGGAAGGAATATAACGCCACCCTATACGGCGGTAAAATAAGTTTCGATATAGAACTGCCGCGGTTTACTTACCTTACATCCCTTATTTTGGGTTTGAATGTCGAGCAGTCGGAGTATATATTTAGTGAAGAATACACTTATGATATTCTCTATGGATATTTTAGTTATAACTACCCATCTATACCTCCCGTTATAATCGATAGTTTAGTAACCGATGCTATAGCTTCAACAGATGATTTCTCAAGCCACAAAACTAATACAATTATTAGTGTAGATTTAGGAGCAAATAAATCAAATGACCTATTGTTTCCTACTGAGGGTTATACCCTTTCTTTACTTCTGGAAAACGGAAACTCCTTAAGTTACCTGGTAAATAAAATTGCAGGCTCAGATTTCGAAGATCCTCTCTATGTAAAAGCATTATTAACGGGAACTTTTTATTTCCCAGTTTTTGGTTCAAGTCAGGATGTACTGGGGATGAAATTAAGAATAGGGGTGATTAAAACCTACGAAGGAAATAAGTTTGAAATTCCTTTCAATCAAAGATTTTATGCAGGTGGAAGTAACTCAGTTAGAGGTTGGAAAACACGTGAACTGGTTCCTGAGCAAAATCAAGGTATTCTTAGCTCAAATCCAACCCCCGAAGAAATTGAATCTGTACTGCTGCGTAATATGATCCCCGGTGGTTTTGTAATTCTCGAGGGGTCAATTGAAGCTAGGAATAGGATATTCGAAAAACTCGGTTCTGCTGTATTTGTTGATTACGGAAACGTGTGGAATGAATTTGAAAATGTTCAATTAAATTCATTTGCCGTAGCAGCCGGTTTCGGAATAAGATACTACTCTGATTTTGCCCCTTTCCGAATAGATTTTGGCTTTAAGGTTTATGACCCGGCTGATAGAAGATCCTTTTTCAAAAAAGGTTTCTTTAGTGAAACTTTTGAGTTTCATTTCGGCATTGGTGAAGCTTTTTAGTTAAAAACAATCTTTGTAAACCATCCGAATTTTGGCTAAATTTCAAGTCATCTTTTTCAAGGTTTTATATGCTTAATAGTATGACGGGCTTTGGTAAGTCCGTTCTTCAAAATAATAGTTTTTCGGTTGAAACCGAGATAAAAAGTGTCAATAGCCGATATTTGGATTTATCACTCCGGCTACCGCGTCCTTTTTACCAATTTGAACTTGATCTGCGCGAACAAATAAAAAAGCGAATTTCACGCGGGAAACTTTATGTTACAATTTCCGCGAAACATGAAGGAATTGATGAAGAGTTAACAGATATTGATTCTAAAGGGTTAGGAGCAACAATTAAACTCTTAGAACAAATAAAAAAAACTGCCAACATTTCTGAAGAGATTAAGCTCGAACACGTCTTAAATTTTCAAAATTATTTTATGAACGAAACCGAAGATGCAAAGGAAGAAGAATATAAACTGATAGTCCAATCGGTGCATGAAGCATTGGATTCACTTGAAGTGATGAGAAAAAAAGAGGGTGCGGAACTTGTTAACGATTTTCATAGAAGACTAGAAATAATTGAAGAAAGTATTACGGAAATCGAACGCTTAAGTTCTCTATCAATTAAAGAGTACTTTAATAAACTGAAAGAACGAGCAATTAAACTTGCTTCTGATTTAATTGATAACCAGGACAGATTGATGCAAGAGTTGGCTTTTCTTTCAGAAAAATATGATGTTACGGAAGAATGCGTCCGTTTGCGCAGCCACATAAAAATGTTCAATGACGCAATTGATATGAATGAACCTTCCGGAAGACGCCTAAACTTCATCTCACAAGAAATGAACAGAGAGGCAAATACTATTAACAGTAAATCTGTTTCTGCCGAGATTACTTCGCACGGAATTACAATTAAAGAAGAATTAGAAAAAATTAGAGAGCAACTTCAAAATATAGAGTAGACTTGGAAAAAACTGCTAAGCTTTTTGTCTTCTCCGCACCTAGCGGTTCGGGTAAGACAACAATAATTAGAAAAATTTTAGACGAGTATAACGAATTGGTCTTCTCAATTTCAGCAACAACAAGAAAAAGAAGAGGGGCAGAAATTGAAGGAAAAGATTATTCTTTTATATCCGAAGACGAGTTTCTAAAGAAAATTGAAAATGATGAATTTATTGAATGGGAAAAGTTTTATGATTATTATTACGGCACTTTAAAAAGATTTGTTGAGAATCAACTTCAAACTCATCACTCCGTACTGCTAGAGGTTGATGTAAAAGGTGCACTTAAAATTAAAGAGAAATACCCTAACTCGATTCTTATTTTTATTGCTCCTCCTAATAAAGAAGTGTTAAAAGAAAGATTAATAAATCGAAAAACCGAAACAAAGGAAGACCTTCTAAAAAGAATTAAACGTGCTGAAATGGAACTTGAGTATAAAGATAAATTCGATTACGTTGTTATCAATAATGAATTAAATGATGCTATCGAACAAGTAAAAAAAATTATTAATAAAGAAATTAATAGTTAGGAGAAAATAGAATGCCTATTAGACCGATTGAACTACGCAAGTTAGAAAATAAAACTGCGAATGTTTACGAAGCTGTTATAGTTGCAGCAAAAAAAGCAAGAATGATCAACGATCAGACTAAACTTGAGTTTACTACATTGCTCAATACAATGATTCCGAATGTGGATGACGAATTCGAAGAAAAATAAAATCAGGATCAACATAGACTTTCCTTAGAAATTGAAAACCGAAATAAACCTCATCTTCAAGCCTTAGAAGAATTAATTGATGGTAAAATCGAGTTTAGATTTAAAGAAGATCAAGTATAAATAATTGACTATACTGCCCTAAGATTCTTAGTTATACTTAGGGCAGCTTATTTTTTTAAAATTCTATTTTGCTTTTTTCCCCCTTTGAAATTTTTCATGCTAATTTGTCACTTGTAAAAACAGTTTGATACCCGGTTTATGATTCGTTCCTTAACTTCGGCAATCAAAATTTATCAAGTGCAAAAAAAAATGTAATCAAAATTTTAGCCTGTTTTGTCAGTACTAAAAAAATATTTTTGCGTATTTTCGAATTCCTTAGTCATACACCCGGTTTAAACATGGATTTACGAAAACAAATGATAGAGGCACTAAAAGATCAAAAAGAAATTTTTGGTGATGAACTTTTTGAACAATTTGAAGTGAGAATGCAAAGCCCGGAAATAAATAATTATTCTATCGTCGAAAAAGAACCTAGAAAACAGGAAAAAGTACTAGTGACAAACTTATTCGAAGAAGACTTTCAAAAAGCCGGAACTTTAGAAGAATTGTTCAATACAATTCACACTTGCCAAAAATGTCCACTTGGTGAAACCCGAACAAAATTTGTTTTTGGAACCGGCAATCCAAAGGCTGATGTAATGCTGGTTGGTGAAGCTCCCGGTGCCGAAGAGGATAAACAAGGAGAACCTTTTGTAGGAAGAGCAGGAAAGTTATTGACCGACATATTAAGAGCAATAAACTTTACGCGAGAAGAAGTTTATATCGCAAATATTTTAAAATGCCGCCCTCCAAATAATCGTGATCCTTTAGCATCGGAAGTCGAAAAATGCAGACCACATCTTTTAAAACAGATAGATTTAATAAAACCCAAAATGATTTTATGTTTGGGAAGAGTTGCAGCAATTGAATTATTGAAAAAAAATCTAACTTTAACCAAATTGCGCGAAGAAGTACATGAATTGAACGGA
>CAYLVF010000072.1:5520-9258 GCA_964387045.1 uncultured Melioribacter sp.
GGCAGCTTTACTCCGTAACCCCAACTGGAAAAAGGGATGTTGGGAAGATGTTCAAAAATTTCGTAAGTTATACGACGAGCTAACAGGTAAGAAATAATGTCAAAAGGAAACGGTAAAAATACCGATCTCGATAATCTGAAAAAATATTCAAACCAACCGCCCGCTGCGATCGATGTAGAAAAAATGGTACTGGGTGCAATGCTTTTGGAAGTCGAAGCTGTTCCAAAAGCAATCGAAATTTTAAAACCGGAATATTTCTACGATAAAAAACATGCCTACATTTTTAATTCTATCTTATCACTTTATGACGCAAACGAACCGGTTGATACTGTTACTCTTTATGAAGAATTAAAGAAAGACGGTAAGTTAGAAGAAGTCGGCGGTGCAGCTTATTTAAGTAAACTTGCAGAAGACATTTCATCTGCGGCAAACATTGATTACCACGCTAGGGTAATTTTAGAAAAATGGATACTGAGAAAATTAATTTCTACCTCTTTTGAAATTGCCACCGATGCTTACCAAGGAAGAGAAGATGTCTTTGATTTGCTCGATCAAGCTGAAGCTAAAATTTTCAGTATTTCAGAAGAAAGTACAAAGGAAACATTTAAGTCAATGGATGTTGCTGTTCGGGAAGCATTAGAATTAATTGAATCGATCCATAACAAGAATATTTCCGCATTCTCGGTTCCTTCGGGCTTTTATCAATTGGATGAAATGCTCGGCGGATTCCAAAAATCTGATTTGATTATAGTTGCCGCTCGCCCTTCGATGGGTAAGACCGCATTTGCTCTTTCGCTTGCGCGCAACGCAGCAATTGAACATAAAGTGCCCATTGCAATTTTCAGCCTTGAAATGTCGACAATACAATTAGCTACAAGATTGATATCAGCCGAAGCAAGAATTAATGCCCATAGCGTTAGAACCGGAAAGTTTAGAGCAGAAGAAGGCGCAAAGATTAGCAGAACAGTTCATAAACTAAGTAAAGCTCCGATTTACATAGATGATACACCTGCACTAAATATTCTTGAACTTCGTGCAAAAGCTCGAAGATTAAAGACAGAGAAAAAAATTGGATTAGTAATTGTTGATTACCTGCAGTTAATGAGTTCAAGTTTTAGAGTTGAAAGTCGTGAAAGAGAAATATCGATAATCTCGCGTTCATTAAAAGCATTAGCCAAAGAATTGGAAATTCCGGTCATTGCACTTTCACAGTTAAATCGTGCGGTTGAGCAGTCCTCCGATAAACGACCGATGCTTTCACATCTTAGAGAATCCGGGTCAATTGAACAGGATGCGGACGTTGTTCTTTTCCTTTATAGACCCGAAGTTTATTTCGATACGGCGCAAGGAGAGGAAGATATTAAAGGACTTGCAGAAGTTATAATCGGTAAGCAGCGTAACGGTCCTATCGGTGAAGTTAAATTACAATTTATTCAAGATTATGCGCGGTTCGAGAATCGAGAATTATTCCGTACAGAAATCCCTGAAACTGCCTCTCCACCAAGTGTTTCCGATGAGGATTTTCCGATATGATCCGTTGGATTATATTTTTATTGGTATGTGCTTCAATTGTAATCGCTCAACCCATCTTTACAAATGATGATGTAGAAATCTGTAATTCCAAATTTCAATTAGCAATTGAAAAAGAATTACATAATAAACCCATCAATGAAATCATCATCGATATAGGAAAAAGTTTTATAGGACTTGACTACGAAGCTAATACTCTTGAAAAAGGTGATGAGGAAAAATTAATTGTTCATCTTACTAGTCTTGATTGTTATACTTTCCTTGAAAGCTGTCTTGTTTTTGCAAGATGTATTCAAAAAGAAGATACTTCCTTTAGATGTTATCAAAATGAATTAGAGAATATTCGTTACAGAAATGGTAAACTTGAGGATTATCCATCCCGGCTCCACTATTTTTCTGATTGGATTTATGATATGAATAAAAGAGGAATTGCTGAAGACATTACGAAAAAAATTGGCGGTGAACCATATGATAATTTTGTGAACTTTATGAGTACACATCCAAATTCTTACAAACGATTAAAACATAATCCGGATTTTATTGATACCATTAAAGCAACTGAGAAAGAAATCAGTTCAAGGGAGTACTTTTTCATTCCTCAGTCGAAGATTAAGTCAGTAGAAAAAAAAATTCAGTCCGGTGATATTATTGGAATAACAACAAATATTGAGGGATTGGATATATCACATACTGGCATAGCAATAAGAATGAATGACGAAAGAATACATTTATTACACGCTCCGAATGTCGGGAAAAAAATTGAAATTTCTGAAAAGCCGTTGGCTGAATATATACAGTCAAAGAAGAACCAAAACGGGATAATGGTGGCTAGGGTTTTACCTTCATTATAAATATTTCTCACTTCATGTCGTTTAATTTTATCATTATTATTAATTAAAGGTAATTGGGGTAATTTATGAAGGAAATAAATTATGTAATATGGCAGGAAGATAAATATTTTGTTGCTCGTTGTCTAAATGTGGAGGTTTCAAGTTTTGGTGAAACAATTGACGAAGCGATAAATAATTTAAAAGAAGCAGTCGAATTATATTTTGAAGGTGATGAAGTAGAATATTCAATCATAAATCCAATTCTTTTGGGTAGAGATACAATTAATGCCTAAATTGTATTCCTCTAAGGAAATTGAAAAAGTTTTATTAAAATTAAACTTCCAATTGATTTCTCAAAAGGGAACTTATGGTAAGTATAAAACAAAAGCGGTTGTGTTGTAATATTAGTTATGAATAAAAAGGAAATTCCTATTGGGACATTTAAGAGCATACTGAAACAAGCGGATATCTAGGAGAAACAATTTAAAGAGTTACTTTAATTATTTTTTTTGGAAAAAATTTGAATTGCAGTAAAGTTAAGTTTTTCGGCTCTGTCAATTGTAGTTGAAACTCCACCCGGTATTGAAATATGTGCACCAAGCAGATGATGCAAGTTTATCTCTTCAATTTTTTTATAAGAATATCATTTACAAGCTGCGGATTAGCTTTGCCTTTTGTTTCTCTCATTACTTGCCCGACCAAAAATCCGAATACTTTTTCTTTGCCGTTCCTGTACTCCTCAACTTGAATTGAATTAGATGATAAAATTTTGTCAATAACATTCTCTAGTTCAGAAGAATCTGTTATTTGAACAAGATTTTTTTCCTTAATTATATTTTCGGGATCGACATTCGATTTCAGTAATTCTTCAAAAACCTCTTTACCAATTTTGCCGGAGATAGTGCCGTTGTTTATTAATTCAATTAACTTACCGATGTTATTTGGTGAAACAGAAAAATCTTTTATCGAAATTTTATTTTCATTAATTACTTTGGAAATATCTCCCATTACCCAATTGCTAGCGGATTTATAGTCATCAGTAAACTCAAGAACAGTTTCATAATAGTCAGCCATATCTTTTGTGTTTGTTAAAATTTCAGCATCATATTCTGGCAGATTGTATTGTTGTATAAATCTTTCTCTTCGAACTTTAGGTAATTCGGGCATCCCATATGCAATTTTAGTTTTCCATTTTTCATCGACAACAATGGGCATTAAATCGGGATCGGGAAAGTAACGGTAGTCATGCGATTCTTCTTTACTTCGCATAGGAAAAGCTTCATTTAAATCTGCGTTCCAAAGTAATGTTTCTTGAATGATAGTACCGCCTTCTTCCAAAATTTCAATTTGTCTTTTTATTTCAAAATCAATTGCCCGC
>CAYLVF010000073.1:0-9256 GCA_964387045.1 uncultured Melioribacter sp.
TCACTGCTCCTTTTTAACTATTAAGAAAATTTATTTCAATAATCTTTTGTTTTTACAACCGTGCCTTTGATTAGAGAATCGGTAGCTGCAACCGCGACTTGCAAACCGGCAATACCATCATTGATAGTAATCATTGGTGTCGATCCTGTTTCAACATTTTGTAGAAAGTCATCCAACTGAGAAACATAAGCTTCACAAAATCTTTCCGGGAAATAAGGAACAACATCGTGAGTCACACCTTCTTTTGTAAGTACAAGCATGGGGGTATCCCTAAGATACCCAACCTGTAAAGTTCCTTTTGTCCCAAGCACTTCAGCACGGATATCGTATCCATAAACACCGTTACGACTAATATCGACTTCACCCAATGTACCGCTTTCAAATTTTAGAGCCATAACTACATTATCGGTATCACCTGTTTCTTCAACTTCAGGAAATGCAAGCACTCCACCAATGGAATAAATAGTAGCAATATCACCCATATACCATCTAGCTATATCGAAGTCGTGAATTGCCATATCTAAAATTTGCCCTCCGCTGTTTTTAGGGTATAAGTATTCAAGAGAAGGCAGATAAGGATCTCTTGAGGACCCGCGAAAGACTACCGGTCTACCTATGACACCTTCATCAATTTTCTTTTTAGCTGCGGCAAATCCTTTATCAAATCTTCTCATATAACCCTGTTGATAGAAAACACCATTTCTCTCAACAACCGATTTCATTTCACGCGCATCATTTAAGCTAAGGGTCATCGGTTTTTCACAAAATATTGTCTGTTTTTTTTCAGCGGCGTCTATTACAATTTCTTTATGATTCCCTGTTGTAGCAGTAACAATAACAGCATCTAAACTTTTATCATCATTAATCTCTTGATGACTGAAATAGGTTTTTTCAACTTCAAATTTTTCGGCACACTTTTTTGCTCGTTCAGGGATAATGTCTGCTACGGCAACTAAGTTTGCTTTCGAAACTCTTGTTGTAAGAAACTCAGCATACATATTTCCCAGTCTTCCTGTACCGATTAAACCAACGTTAAATTTTTTCTTCATTTATTTTGTCCTCAATTGGAAATGTTCATATTAACAACAATGTTATACGACCTCTTTGTCTCATTAATAATTTCTTCTCTCCTTCAAAAAGAGCGTTTTTATCCTCTAAGGCTTTTCAACCTTTTTTTAATTAATAATTTTGATCTATAGAGTGAGAAATATTTCTTGTTACTTTTTCCTGTTTATCACAGAATCTCGTTCAACTAAGTAGGATTTGAGCACCTTAGATTGCCCAGGGCTTACTAATCCGTTTATCCTTGCATTTATAAGTTTCATGCTTTCAATTCCCATTTCGTAAATAGGCTGGTGCATTGTAGTAAGACTAATTTGATGCTGGCAATGCGGAAGTAAGTCATCATAACCTACGATCGATATCTCATCGGGAATTTTAATTCCCATATCCGCAGCGACGGAAGAAAGCAGATAAGCAATTCTATCGTGACCGGCAAAAATCGCCGTGAATTTTCTACTCTGCTTAAATAGTTTCCGTGCAAAATCGAGATAGGGTTTTTCGGAATATCGTCCGTCGTGAGTTTGTATAATACTTTTATCAACCGGGATGTTATAATCGGCAAGAGCTTTTTTATAACCCTCCAATCGTTCCCTTTCGGAACTAAACAAAGTACTTAATGTAATTGCAATTTTTTTATGACCGTTATTAATCAAGTACTCGGTAATTCTATAAGCGCCGTTAAAGTTATCTGTTGTAACGTGGTCGATTTTAACACCGGGAATGATTCTATCGGCTAGTACAACAGGAATATCTCTGCTTGTAAATTTTTCAACAATGAGTTTATTGTTTTCATCTGAGGCTGCTGTAGGAACAAATATTACTCCTGCCACCGAATTTTCAATTAGGCGTTCAGTATGATATTCGGCCTTTATAAAGAGGTCATCAGTGCTACACAAAATGAGGCTCTCCTTATTTTTTGCTGCTTCATCTTCCGCGCCTCTAGCAAGTTCCGGTGCGTAGCCAACTCTTATATCCGGAACAAGTAAACCGATTATCTGTCTGTTTCCGTTATTTGCATTACGGCTAATTACAAAAGTACCCAGTTTTCTCTTTCGAATCAGATAGCCTAAATTCACAAGGTTTTGTATTGCTTGACGAATAGTGGCTCTTGCTAATCCTGCCATGTGAACAAATTCTGCTTCGGTTGGAATTTTATCTCCAGGTTTGAAAACACCCTGTTCTATTTGTTCAACAAGCCATCTTTGTAGCTGGAAATACTGTGGTACTGGGCTATTGCGATCTATTATCATAATTATTCCCGAATAATAGTCTATTGTCTAGACAATAATACATAATAACATATTATCTGTCAAGGATATTTTCAAAGAATAATGCTATCCCCCATTTAAGTAAGTCCTTTTTCAATATTATATTTTCATAACCCGCATAAGTAGAAAAATCACTAAACCTAATGTCGATCCCAAATAAATCCATCGAATATATTTACGACCTTCTTCATTATTAGATTTGATTAACTTAATAGTTGGATATACAATAAAGAAATTCATCAATAGTATTGGCAACAGATAAGCTAATGAAAACCATTTTAATAAAATTGGAATTGATGTAAGTAAAACAATGAAAAAGAAAATGAAACCGCTTATTCTAAGAGCAGTCTCTCTACCGTATTTTATTGCTATGGAATTTGAATTAATAAGAAGATCACCTTTTATATCCATTGCATCGGCTGCAATTTCTTCTCCCAAATCTATTAATGCAGCAATCAAACTAAAAAACAGTACCATTTTATTAAAAGGTAACTCGACTGTTAAACCACCAAAAATGAAAGTCATACCAACAGAAAAACTGACGAAAATATTTCCAAGTAAACCACTCTTCTTAAATTTGCGGTTATATAAAAATCCAATGACTGCCAATGCTATTGAAAAGATAAGTGCGGAGATACTGATTAAATAACTTAATATGAATCCAATGATTAGCAGAATAATTGAAAGTAGCAATGCCTCTAAAGGTGATACAAGGTTAGCGGGGATGGGGCGATGCGGGGCGTTGATTCTATCAGTTTCAACATCATAAAAATCATTCAATACTAATATAGATGCTGAAATTGCAAACACTGAAAAGAAACCGGATATTGTAATGAATAATGATGCAAATTCTCCAAGTGCTAATAATTGACCCATTACAACACAAACACCGGCAGCAAACGGAAGTTCAAATCTAATTAGCTGAAAAAATCCTTTAATTTTTTTCATAATAATTTTTTACTGGGAATAATGAGAAGTATAACTGCCAAGTAAATTTCTTATTACCTTTTGGTATTGACTGCCGTGTTTATCAGCTAATTCTTTAAAAAAAATCAACACTCGATTTACTAAGATTCAATGTAACTTTGACTGTGTCTTCTTTAAAGACTAATTCTTCCGGCTTCTGCAAAAAGTCTTTTACAACCTCAACTCTTCCTATTCTTTCATTACTGTATTTTATTTTCTTTTTCATAGATCTGTTTTCCACTACGCTAAAATCCGGCGCCTATAATGCTAATTTTGTTATTACGATAAGTGAATCTAACTGTAATGATATTTCCTTCAACTTTACCAAAGCAAAAAACACAGTTAAGTATTACTTACCTTTCAATTCATTTTCATTAATAGAATAACTCCATCTCTCGTTGCCTTCTGCATCATACATTTTTATGTTTAATGTGCGGTCTTTTCTTGGACCGGTTACTTCTAACAATGCAAAATTTCTATCGTGTACTAAGGTGCCATCTACTCTCGCAGCATTTTGATCATACCGAGAAACTCCGGCTGTAAGTGGTGATGCGGTTACTTCAAATAACGGATAATTATTTTCTCTTTCGATTTTTGTTAATTCACCACGATGAATGTCTCCGGTCAAAAATATTACTCCGTTTATTTTTTCTTTTTCTATCATTTCAAATAGATAATTTTTTTCTTCCGGGTAATTAGAATAATTTTCACCGAGCGGATCGGGATTTAAAACCGTTGAGCCGATTACAACAAATTTGAAAGGTGCATAACTTGCCGTTAGTGCATCCAGCAGCCATTCTATTTGACCTTCGCCCAATATTTCTCTTTTTGTGTGATGTCTCTGTTCGGGAGTTCTGTAAGTTCTATCATCCATTAAAAAGAAAGCACAATCAGCCCATTCAAAGTATGTTGCTATTCCTTCTTCTGCACCGGGCACCCCATATGAAGGATTAGCCCACCACAACTGAAACGCTTCGCGTGTAAGATGTTTAGCCCAAAAACTTCTGTCACTATTGTTTGGACCGTAATCATGATCGTCCCACGTTGCATAGTGATGCATCGAACCGAGCATTGGTTGAAGTAAAGGATGTGATCTATCATGAGTTAATCTTTTTAAGATACCGGTTCTAGAATGCCAATCTACCTCTCGCAGATATGAATTATCTCCCATCCATACAAAAAAGTCGGGAGCTTTATCGTAAATAGTTTTAAAGATATGATGCTTACCGCCGTAAGGTTCTCCCGGTCTATCATAAATTGTTTCATTAATATAAGCGCAACTTCCAATACCGAATTTAAACGAAGGCGGATCTTCGCGCCATTGCCAAAGTTTTTGTGTCTGAAATTCTGTTCTGTAATCTAATTCAATCGGAATATCATTAATGTAAAGTTGATATTCGTAAGTGATACCCGGTTCAACTAAATCCGCAATCAATGTAGTCATGTAATAATCTTCGGGATAAGTCTCAACTACATATGTTTGATATTGAATCGAAGGATTGTTTTTATCCCAATAAATAAAATAAACATCGGCTGGTTCGGTAGTTTGCACCCAAAGTGCTACTTCTCTCATTTGTGAATAACCGACCATTGGTCCGGATTGAAGTAAATCCTTTTGTGCAAATACAGATGATATGAAACCTATTATGATTAGATATGTAAAAATATTTTTCATTTTTCCACCGGCTAAATTTGTGGTTAGATTGTTAATAAAAAATACTCTAAGTTTGACAAAAAAAGATATTAAGTTTTTATGAATATTTACAACAAAATAATTTTAAGCGGTATTTCAATTCTCTTTCTTATGATGCTTATATCAGGTTGCGATGATACAATAACAAGTGATGAATTAGATAATCGCGTAATTCCGGATTCCAACATTGATTATTATACACACATACAACCGATATTTTCCGTTAAGTGTGCATCATCTTTTTGTCACGATGACGGAACCCGTGCAGGTGGTTTGAGTTTAACAAGTTACGGTAACGCTACGGCCGATTTATCAATTGTATTTCCCGGGGATCCAAGTGTTAGTAAACTTGTTTGGGCAATTGAAGGAACCGGCGGAACACAGCCAATGCCTCCACCGGGCTCGGCTCCCCCCCTTACCGAAAATCAAATCAAAGGTATCAAAACTTGGATAGAAGAAGGAGCAAGACCGGGAGCAAACAGACCATAAATTCCGGCATTTATGTATTAGAAATTTTAGCAAAAGAAAATTTTTCAGTAGGTATCAAAAAATTTGCCGATAGGATTTTCTCAGCAGGTTATTATTATTACGTTGGAAGTGCACAAAAAAATCTTAAGCAGAGATTAACAAGACACCTTTCAAAAAAGAAAATCATTCATTGGCATATCGATCATATAACTTCCATCAACACCAACAGTATAAAATCAATTTCCCTTTCAATAGGGTCTACTAAGAATTTGGAATGCGAACTCGCAAACTATTTTGAGAAAAAACTTAACATGGATAACTCATTCCATAGATTCGGGAATTCCGACAGTAATTGCAGTTCAACTCATTTATTTTATTCTATGAAGAAAATAGATTACAACCATTTATTTTCTTTGTACCAATCGATGGTTCGTTTAATTCCATCGGATATCGATACACTTTGATGATAACCCAAATCTTCTTTTGCCTTGGTGCAATCTAAAGTCCAAAATGATTGTACGAAATCTTTTGCCTTCTCCAAATTAAAAGTTGCCGCACTGGAACTGAACATAGCAAAAAATTGAGCAACAGCTGCTACCGAGTGAACTATGAAATGAGGTAATCTAAGAGTAAGAGCTTTCCTTCCGAAAGATTTTTGAATTTCTTTACCAACTTGAGGCCATGTATAAAATTCTTCTGATGTAATATGATATGTTTGGTTTACTGCTTTATCAGTAAGGGCACACAAGTATAATCCGTAAACAAAATCTGAAACATGAATTAAACTAAGTCTCTTATCATTAAATCCGATGAGAGTGAAAAAACCATATTTGTATGTTTTGAAAACAAGATAAATTTCAGTATCCCGTTCACCGTAAATTGCCGGTGCCCGAGCAATTGTGATAGGTAATTTATCCATATACTCTTTTGCTAAATCTTCCTGTGCTTTTTTACTTCTTCCGTATGTTGTAATTGGCTGTGATGGATCACTTTCTTTTTTTGGTGTGTTGAAATCAATTGACGGACCGGCTGCCGTTTGACTGCTGACAACAACAACCCGTTTTATATTTTTGTTTACATTAACTAATACATCCAAAAGATTTCTAGTTGTTTCGACATTCCCCTTGAAGTATCCCTCTTCATTTTTAGCTTTTACAATGCCGGCAACGTGAAAAAGATAATCAGCATCTTTAAGAACTTCACTCAATCCATTTTTATCGAACAGACCACATTTGCTTAGTTCGACATTCTTTCCTTCCAGCCATCTCAGGTTGCTTGAACCCCTAACAATACATTTAACTTTATGACCTTTCGAAAGCAGTAAATCCACTAAATGACTGCCGACAAAACCATTTGCACCTGTAACTACGGAAATAATTTGATTGTTCATATTAGAATCTATCTCATTGTTTTATTTGCATTTATAGAGCATCTCAATTAAATTTCAAAATTGTTTTGAAAAATACTAAAAATATATCATATAGAACCGGAGGTAAGTTGGATTTATTTCAGAAATGCTACGACTTTACAAGAGCAGACGAAGTTAAGGCAAGCGGTATGTACCCTTATTTCAGAGCGATTGAAGAAAACGAAGGACCGGTAGTCCAAATTGAAGGAAGAAAAATTGTGATGGCTGGTTCAAACAATTACTTAGGTTTAACAGCAGATCCGAGAGTAAAAGAGGCAGCTCAAAAAGCTCTGGAGAAGTACGGTACCGGTTGCTCCGGTTCCCGATATTTAACGGGCACGCTTGATCTTCACATCGAGCTCGAAGAAAAAATGGCAAAGTTTTTCCGGAAAGAAGCGGTGCTGCTTTTCAGTACAGGTTATCAAACTGCTCAAGGAATTATTCCTACTTTGGTTCAAAGAGGTGAAGTTGTTATTTCGGACAAAGATAATCATGCATGTATAGTTGCCGGTAATTTAATGGCACGCGGTGCTACAGCCGATCTTCTCCGTTACAAGCATAACGATATGAATGATCTTGAAAGAGTATTGAGTAAGACAAATAAAGATCAAGCAAAATTAATTGTGAGTGACGGTGTCTTCAGCACCGGGGGCGAAATTGTTGAACTTCTGAGACTAGTTGAATTGGCAAAAGAAAATAATGCAAGGATATTAATTGATGATGCACATTCGGTAGGTGTTATCGGCAAAGGTGGTCGAGGTACTGCAAGCGAATTTGACCTTGTTGACGAAGTTGATTTAACAATGGGAACATTCTCAAAAACATTTGCATCATTGGGTGGATTTGTTGCCGGCGATGCAAAAGTAATAGATTATACATCATGCAGCAGCATTAATATTTTCGGCATCACCAACACCTGCTTCGGTTGCTGCCGCAATGGCAGCTTTAGAAATATTAGAACAAGAACCCGAAAGAGTGCAAAAACTAATTAGAAATGCCAACAAAGTAAGAACCGAATTACGTGCTGCAGGTTTTACCGTTATTGACGGTAGAACTGCTATTGTGCCGGTTATTGTTGGTGACGATCTACTTGCATTTAAAATGTGGCGTATGTTGTATGATGCCGGTGTTTTTGTAAATGTATTTATTTCACCGGGTGTTCCCCAAGGCAGACAAATGATGAGAACTAGTTACATGTCAACTCATGAAGATGAACATCTCGATTTTATTATTGATACATTCAAGAAAGTCGGTAAAGAATTGGGATTAGTTGAGTAAGTTTCATAATTAATATTACCATAATAAATTTTGGGGTTGCAAACTCTTGTAGCCCCTTTTTTATTTTCATAATTCGGAGTATAGAATGTCATCGCTTAATATCATTCCCGTTTCTAGCAAATCTGAGTTCAATAAATTTTTGAAGTTTCCTTGGAAAATATATTCGAATCATCCGAATTGGGTACCTCCCCTTTTGTTTGATTTAAAGAAGGTACTTAATAAAAAGAAAAACCCCTTTTTCAATCATGCCGATATGGAATTATTTCTTGCTATAATAGAAGGTTCGGTTGTGGGAAGAATTGCTGCTATAAAAAATGATCTGCATAACAAAGAGCATAATGATAAAGTCGGTTTCTTCGGTTTTTTTGAATGCATTAACGATCAAGAGGTTGCTAATAAGTTATTCGATACTGCTGCAAAATGGATAACCGAGAAAGGGTTGACCGTTTTACGGGGACCTGCTAATCCGTCTGTAAATGATATTTACGGACTTTTGATAGACGGCTTCGAAGATCCGCCAAGAATTTTAATGCCGTATAATCCAAAATATTATATGGAATTAATCGATCATCACGGTTTTCAGAAAGCAAAAGATTTATACGCATGGAAAATTTCTAAAGAGAAGATGGAAACTAACGATAAAATTAAGCGTGTTGCCGATATTGCTTTACGAAGATCAAACGCAACTATTAGACCCCTCAATATGAAAGACTTCAATAACGAGTTAGTGAAAGTAAAATTTGTTTATAATAAAGCATGGGAGCCTAACTGGGGCTTTGTCCCTTTAACCGATGAAGAAATTGATGCTCTTGCTGCAGACTTAAAACCGCTAGTTGACCCGAATCTTGTTCTCTTCTTAGAAATTGAGAATAAAACTGTCGGTTTTGCTCTAACAATGCCCGACTATAATTTTATTTTCAAAGAAATGAATGGAAGACTTCTTCCTTTTAATTTTATTAAACTGTTTACGAAAAGAAAATCAATCCCCTGGGCAAGAATTATAATACTGGGTGTTATTCCCGAATATCAGAAAAGAGGTCTTGATGCAGCACTTTATTATGAAATAATGGTTCGTGCAGAGAAAAGAAATATCGTAAGAGGAGAAGCAAGCTG
>CAYLVF010000074.1:0-1492 GCA_964387045.1 uncultured Melioribacter sp.
GGGGATTAATCTAAAACAATTTTTTGTATGGATAAATATGATGCCCGGACCGGATTTCAAACCGCGTATTAATATCACAGGTGAAATTGAAATTTCCGAATTGTCTGAATATAATATCGAACAAGTGAATTTATCGTTTGTAAATATTTATCAGAATGATATTCAATTTTATTCAGTAGAACCGGTTGTTAGAATTGGTGAAAATCCGTCCGGCGATAATAAAAAACTTCTAATATTTTCTACCAAAGACGGCATGGATGTCAAAAATAATTTTGAGATTGATAGTGTTGTTGATGCAGAATTTATTTTTGAGTTTGACGGTAATACTTTTTCACAATTCGAGAAGAATGTTATAATTCAGAAGGCATACTAACTTCAATGGGATTGATAATACTAATAGTACTTTTATTTTTTAGTGCTTTCTTCTCTTCCTCGGAGATAGCATTTGTTGTATCTAACAGAATAAAAATTGAAGTACGTGCACGTCAAAAAAAATTATCTGCAAAGAATTCGAATTACTTTGTAAAAAATCCGCAAATATTTTTTTCAACAATTTTAATATCCAATAATATTGTGAACATTGCGTTTGCTTCACTGGCAACTGTATACTTCACCACTCAATATCAATTCAATGATTGGGAAATACTTTTAGTTACCACTACTTTATTGTTGATCATAGGTGAAATAGTACCGAAATATATTGCACGGGAATCCGCTGATTTTCTTTTTGGATTACTTTCAACCCCGATCCGCTTAATCAGTTTTATTCTTTATCCTTTTGTAAAAATAACGTCATCTATCTCCGATTTGTTAACCAGGAGAAAAGATTTGGATGAGGTTGAAACACATCAACTCTTCGATAAAGAAGAATTTCAGCTATTAATAAATGAAAGTTCACAAGCAGGCGCAGTTGATGCTAGAGAATCGGGAATCATTAACAAAATAATTGATCTTCGTGAACAAAAAGTGTATGAGTGTATGACACCGCGTACCGGTATTGTAGGAATTGAAATTAACAGTTCGATAGAAGAAACATTACAAATACTAATAGATTCCGGCTACACAAAAATTCCGGTGTATGAAGAAAATCTTGACAATATAAAAGGATTGATAATTGCCAAAGATTTATTCAAGAACCCGGAAAATATAAAATCAATTATGCGTGATATTATCTTCGTTCCCGAAACTAAAAGGACACTCGAAATGCTCAACGAACTTTTAGAGAAAAGTATTTCAATTGCAGTTATTGTCGACGAGTTCGGTGGTACTGCCGGAATTATTACGGTTGAAGATATTATTGAAGAGATGCTAGGCGAAATTAGAGATGAGTATGACGAGGAGGAAGAAGTAAGTAAAAAAATTAACGAAACAACTTATGTATTCAGCGGTAAAGTTGAAATTGACCGCATCAACGAAGAGTTTGAGCTTGGTTTTCCCGAAGGAGACTACGAAACAATTGCCGGCTATATTATTTCCGAACTTGGTAGAATTC
>CAYLVF010000074.1:1502-9254 GCA_964387045.1 uncultured Melioribacter sp.
TACAATCGGACAGAACACATTTACGGTTCTTCGTTCCAACAGAACTAGAGTTGATCTTGTTAAACTTTTTGTTGAAAAGGATTCTTTAGAAGACATGTAAATCTCACAAATCACACCTTGAATCCTTTTTAATATCTCTACATCAAACCTCCGATAAATATAAATAAACATGATAGAAATCTTTGGATACATAGCGGCATTATTTATCGGTATTTCACTCGGGCTTATAGGAGGCGGCGGTTCGATTCTTACCGTTCCTATTTTAGTTTATTTGTTAAATATTGATCCGGTACCGGCTACTGCATATTCTTTATTTATTGTCGGTTTAACTGCAATGATTGGTTCAATTACGTATATAAAAAGAAAAGAAATCAGTTTTACCACCGCTGCCGTCTTTGCAGTGCCGTCATTTGTGGCAGTATTTTTTACAAGAAAATTTATTGTCCCGGCAATACCTGATGAGTTGTTTCATTTCGGCAGTTTTATTTTTACTAAAGATATCTTCATAATGATATTATTTGCCCTGCTGATGATCGCTGCTTCTGTCTCGATGATAAAAAAAACTAAAGTTACTGTTAATAGTTCTGAGATTGCATTTAACTATCCGATGATTTTTTTTGAAGGGATTGCTGTCGGTATTTTAACCGGGTTGGTTGGAGCCGGCGGAGGTTTTCTGATTATCCCGGCATTAGTAATTCTTGCGAAACTCCCGATGAAAGTTGCAGTCGGAACTTCTTTAATAATTATTGCTGTTAAGTCATTGATAGGGTTTACGGGAGACATAGGAACAAACTTAACAGTCGATTGGATATTTCTGTTAATTATTTCCGGTTTAGCAGTTGTCGGAATATTTTTAGGCAGCTATATATCGAAATTTATCTCAAACGAAAAATTAAAACCGGTATTCGGTTATTTTGTTTTAGTGATGGGCTTTTACATAATAACAAGAGAAGTTTACACAATTTTATAGAATAAATTTAGGAGAACAGATGGGAATATTTAACCCGGCAAACAAAGTTCAAGTAATTGATTTAGATTCGTCAACATTTGAAAAACAAGTTAAAGAAGATAATGATGCAGTACTTATTGATGTGCGTACTAAAAGCGAACACGATGAAGTTAAAATTCCTAATTCACTACTAATTGATATAATGGATCAGATGTTCCTTGAGAAAATTGAACAACTCGATAAAGATAAAACTTACTACTTATACTGCAGAAGCGGCAACAGAAGTTATCATGCCGGAAGAGCAATGATTCAAAGAGGTTTCACAAAAGTTTACAACCTTGAACCCGGTATTATCGGATGGATGGGTGAAGTAGAATAATTAAAAATAATTTATGTAGCCGCAGACTTTACGTCTGCGATAAAGTTTATAAAAAAGTGGAGTATTAAAAAATGTATTTCGAACATGTATATGAAAAAGGATTAGCGCAAGCGAGTTACTTTATAGGATGCCAGGCAACCGGTGAAGCAATTGTAATTGACCCCAAAAGAGATATTGATTCTTACTTAGAAATTGCCGAACGAGAAAATATGCGTATTACAAAAATTACGGAGACTCATATTCATGCAGATTTTCTAAGCGGCTCACGCGAACTCGCACAAGCAACAGGTGCAGAAATTTTACTTAGTGATGAAGGCGGAGCAGATTGGCAGTATCAATTTGAACATACCGGTCTAAAGGACGGAGATAAATTTAAAGTAGGTAATCTGATTATTGAAGCAATGCATACGCCGGGGCATACACCGGAGCACATCAGTTTTCTATTAACTGACGGCGCTGCAAGTACAAAACCGGTAATGATATTCACAGGTGATTTTGTTTTTGTAGGCGATATCGGCAGACCCGATCTCTTAGAAAAAGCTGCCGGCATTTCCGGAACGATGGAAAAGGGCGCTCGACAAATGTTTCAATCACTAAAAAAGTTTAAAGTATTGCCGGATTATATACAAGTTTGGGCGGGACACGGGGCAGGCTCTGCTTGCGGTAAATCTTTGGGAGCAGTACCAAGTTCCACAGTTGGTTATGAAAAATTAGTCAACTGGGCGTTGAACATTGCCGACGAAGAAGAATTTATTAAACAATTATTAGAAGGTCAGCCCGAACCACCGAAATATTTTGCTATGATGAAAAAATTAAACAAAGTCGGTCCGCAAATTTTAGGTGGTATTCCAAGACCGGGTAGAATGACATTAAATCAATTTAAAAATGCGGTCGAAAGCAAAATTAAAATAGTTGATACGCGTGATAAACTTTCATTTGCGGGCGGGCATGTTCCAGGCTCATTAAATATCCAAGATAACAGTTCATTCAGTACTTGGGCTGGATGGATGCTGAGTTATGATGAACCTTTTTTACTTATCGCTCCCGATCATAGAATTGAAGATTTAACAAAAAAACTAATTCGAATTGGGTTAGATAATATTTACGGTTATCTCCCTAATATGGATGCATTGGCAAATGCCGGGAATGAGTTAAGAACTTTAAATCAAATTACATGCTCCGAATTATCTAATTTAATAGAGATGGATAACGTACAAGTGATAGATGTTCGCGGTTCTAGCGAGCACTCTTCGGGCAATATTATTGGCTCCGATAACATTCATGTCGGTTATCTAAATGAAAATTTAAACAAAATTGGAAAATCCAAGCCGGTTGTTGTTCACTGTCAAACCGGTGACCGTTCTGCTATTGCTGCAAGTTATCTTTTGAACCAAGGATTTGATAATGTAATAAATTTAACCGGCGGCTACACTGCATGGGTTCAAGATTGCGGGAAGAAAAACAGTCAAAAGCCAAACGTGAAAAGTGAAATAGAGACTATTTAGTTGATAATCGCAAGTTTATTGTTATGTTAATTTTTTCAATCAATGAATTCTCGAATAATAGGAGAATGGTTCGATTGAGTTTAAGTTCATTAAAAAACATAAAGCCGCGAATGCGCTAATAAATCATTTTTACAATTCGAGTTTTTATTCGTTTTTCATTAGCGAATTCGAGGCAAAAACTTAAGCCGCAGACGCGGAATCAGCTAAATCTGTAGTAACCTTTACGCCTGTCCCGACTTGTCGGGGACATCCCGCTTTATTCTACCGCGATGCCAATCCGTAAATCCGCTAAATCCATTAATCCTCTCCCATTTCCGATTATAACCAAAGTTGATTAACTTTCGACTCGAAATTTTTCGATGCACTTAATTTTCAACCGAAACTAATTATTTATACTAAAAATATAGGACAAGCTAAATGGCAGATTACAAAATTATTTGGACAAAGATTGACGAAGCACCGGCGCTGGCAACTTATTGTTTATTACCGATTGTTAATGCATTCGCAAAAGGAACCGGGGTAGAATTTGAAACTAAAGATATTTCATTAGCAGGAAGAATTATTGCAAACTTTCCGGATAAATTGACAGATGACCAGAAAATACCGGATTATTTGGAAGAACTAGGCAGATTAGTAAAGACTCCCGATGCAAACATTATAAAACTTCCCAACATAAGTGCATCAATACCACAGCTTCAAGCGGCAATAAAAGAATTACAGGAAAAAGGTTATGATATTCCTAACTATCCCGAAGAACCGAAGAATGATGAAGAAAAAGCATTGCAGAAAAGATTTGCCAAAGTGTTGGGTTCCGCAGTTAATCCTGTTCTTCGTGAAGGTAATTCGGACCGCAGACCTGCAGCTTCGGTTAAAGAATTTGCAAAAAAGCATCCTCACAAAATGATGAAGCCATGGGTTAAAGAAGGTTCAAAATCTCGTGTTGCTCACATGAGTGAAAAAGATTTTTATGAATCGGAAAAATCGGTTACAATTGATAAACCTTGCGAGGTGAAATTTGAGTTTGTCGGTAAAGACAGCAAGACTGAAATCTTGAAAGAAAAATTACCTCTCTTGAAAGATGAAGTGATTGACTCCGCTGTTATGAATGTTGCCTCTTTAAGAAAATTTTATGCAGAACAAATTGAAGAAGCAAAAAAAGATAATGTTTTACTATCACTTCACTTAAAAGCTACAATGATGAAAATTTCCGATCCGATAATGTTCGGGCATTGTGTTTCGGTTTATTTTAAAGATGCACTCGATAAACATGCAGATACATTGAAATCAATCGGTGCAAATGTTAATAACGGTTTGGCAGATGTAATTTCAAAACTGAACAAACTTCCCGAAGAAAAGAAAGCTGAGATTGAAGCCGATATAAACAAGGTGTATGAAACACGACCGGAACTTGCAATGGTAGATTCACGAAAAGGAATTACAAACTTACATGTACCTAATGATATAATTGTCGATGCATCAATGCCGAATGTTGTTCGCGACGGCGGAAAAATGTGGAATAAAAATGATGAATTACAAGATACGATTGCAATGGTCCCCGATAGATGTTATGCAACCATGTATAAAGAAATTATGGAAGATGCAAAGAAGAACGGGCAATTTGATCCGGCAACAATGGGTAATGTATCGAATGTCGGATTGATGGCACAGAAAGCTGAAGAATATGGTTCACACGATAAAACATTCGAAGCTAAAGACGAGGGAATAATTCGTGTTGTGAATTCTTCCGGGGAGACTCTCCTTGAACAAAAAGTTGAGAAGGGTGATATTTTCAGAGTGTGTCAAACAAAAGATGTAGCAATTAAAGATTGGGTTAAGCTTGCGGTTAAAAGAGCAAGAGCTTCAGGTTCGCCTGCTGTTTTCTGGCTCGATGAAAACAGGGGACACGATGCCGAGATTATTAAAAAAATAAATACATACTTACCCGGTTATGATACAGACGGACTTGATATCAGCATAATGAAACCTGTTGACGCAATGAAATTTACTTTGGAAAGAGTTCGCAAAGGACTTGATACAATTTCAGTGACCGGTAATGTACTTCGTGATTATCTTACCGATTTATTCCCGATCTTGGAACTTGGAACAAGTGCCAGAATGTTGTCGATTATTCCTTTATTAAACGGCGGCGGTTTATTTGAAACCGGTGCCGGCGGATCGGCTCCCAAACACGTTCAGCAATTCTTAAAAGAAGGTCATTTAAGATGGGATTCGCTTGGCGAATACTGCGCATTGGTGCCTTCACTTGAGTTAGCTGTTGAAAAAACCGGGAATGAAAAAGTAAAAATAATTGCTGCAGCTCTCGACAAAGCTGTCGGTAAATATTTGGAAAATGAAAAAGCTCCTTCACGTAAAGTAAATGAAATCGATAACAGGGGGAGTTCATTTTATCTAACATTATATTGGGCGGAAGCATTGGCTGAACAAAATGAAGATCAAGAAATCAGATCACGTTTTGAAAAAGTGGCAATTGCGCTGAAAGAAAATGAAGAGAAGATAAATCAAGAAATGATAGCCGCGCAAGGTAAGCCGGTTGATATCGGAGGATATTTCTTCCCGGATGAAGACTTAGCAGAAAAACAGATGCGACCAAGTGAAACATTAAATAAAATTATTGATACAATGTAAAAAAGCATAACTCAGTACTCAGAATACAGAATTCAGAATCCCGGTGGCTCACCGGATTATTCGGTGGCATACCTCAGTGAAGAACAATATTTCTTTATTCCACAATAGGTAACGGATAATCCATGATGGAATAAATGGAATGGGATGGGTATTATGAAAAGAATGATATCTATTGTTAAAGTAGAACTTGATATAGATTAATGAGTTTTGTTTTTTTTCTCTGTGGTTCTCTGCTTATTCTCAGCGGTTCTCTGTGTAATGCTTTTGGACACAGAGGTCACCGAGAACCTCTACCGAAGGGATCACTTTGTGAAAAGAACCACAGAGAATTATTTTATAAAATATTTATTACATGACGCTACTAACTTATGATAAAATCATAGGCGATCAATTTCAATACTTCATTTTCTCTATAGCTGAACTCCAATCCACAACTTTTGCCACCAAGTTTTCCGCTGATGCATCCCGGTTCATTCAAGAGCCGGGATTTTTTTATGTGATTTTGGTTATTGCCATTATTAATAAATATATCTACATTAATTTTGTAATAAGACCTTGTTGACTTGATATTGTCTCTGACGTGACTTTCCGCCAGAATTTCAGATAAATATAATTCTTTAACTGAACTATTAGCAGGAGGGAAAGATGCTATTCATCAAAAAGGTCATATTGCTTATTGCAGTCCTCTCATTTTTAACTTCGTTACAAGCGCAAAATAATTGGACTGTTTCCGTAATCGATTCATTTCAAACAACAAGGGTTGGTCAAGGTATCTGGGGATTAAACTCTGTAGTTCATGAAAATACTATTCACCTTACCTATTTTTATCACAATCAAAATTCGGAAACCTTTCTGTTCTATTCTATGAAAAATGGAAATTCATTTACTATTGATACCGTTGCAACTATTAGTGGGTTCAATAGTTATGCGGTGTCAACTGCCATGCAGTTTCATCCCGACGGTTCAAAATGGATTTATGCCGGGTATTATTCTGCTCCAAACCGTATAACCGGGGTTTATAAACAATCAAATTTAGGGTGGGATTATACTTACATTGATGAACCAGGAGATATTAAGACGGTTAGAGCAATTCAGAATAATACTGAAATGGGATTCGCATATGTTGGTATGGGAATACACAACCAACTCCAAAGTATCAAGTATGCTAATTGGAATAATGACCAATGGGAAATCACTACCATTACTGAACGTTATGATACTTATAAAACTACTCCAAGTATAATAGAATCCGGCGGAAAGATTTTTCTAGTTTTTGGAGAGGGGAGACATCCCGATTCACTTATAACTCGAGTTTATGTAAAGGAGAATCAAGCTTGGCAGATTTCGTTTACAGATTTGATGGAGATTCCTTATGCTGGTGGTAGTATCGGCGGTTTACACACTGTAATTGGAATTTCCAACCCGGGAAATCCTTACATAATGCATACTCTTTCAAATGAAGTCCATCCGAGATTTTATAAAATGAATAGCGGAGTTTGGGGGCAGGTTACAATAAATTATCCTGCTTCATCAACATTAATTAATGGACCGCGCGGTTCAAATATTTTATTTGATAGTGAAAACACTATGTTTATAATTTCACAACACAGTGGATTTGGTTCAATTATTTCCTGGATTAAAGAAAATGGTGACGCCGGTTATACAGATATTCCATATAAGTATATTGTTGGTTTGGGAGATTTCGCGATTCTAAATAATGAAATCTATGTTTATTATTACGATGGTTACCCGGATTACCCTTATAATAGACCTGTAACATTCAAAGAAGCTAAAATTAATATTTCTACTTTGTTGACGGATGTTGATGAAAGTAATATTCAACTTCCTCAAGAATTTATTCTTCATCAAAACTATCCGAATCCGTTTAACCCGACAACAACAATAAAATTTTCAATCCCGGTTGCAGTGGATGCTGACTTTGCAAACACTTCAACAAAGCTTGTGGTATATAATTCGCTTGGAGAGAAAATTGCAACACTTGTTGATGAACAAAGATCACCCGGAATTTATGAAGTTCAATTTAATGCGAGCAGCCTTGCGAGTGGGGTCTATTATTATAGATTAACCAGCGGGCAGTTTACAAAAACAAAGAAACTCCTTTTGCTGAAATAAAGCATGGAAAAATTACAATTTTAAAATCCCGGCTTAAAATAAACCGGGATATTTATTATCCTCAAAGTAGATATAACATCAATTAATAAATAACTTTATAAAATTAAAAGAATAGTTTATTTTAATAAATAATTACAAAC
>CAYLVF010000075.1:0-9246 GCA_964387045.1 uncultured Melioribacter sp.
GCAATAACAACTGCACCGCAGCTGTCACTCCAAACATTAACTGTTGTTCTGCACATATCCAAAATTCTATCGACGGATAAAATTAAACCGACACCTTCCAATGGAAGACCAACCGCCGATAGTATAATAGTAATTGTAACTAAGCCTGCCATTGGAATTCCTGCTGCTCCGATTGATGCCAATAAAGCAGTTACTACAACAATTACCTGCTCTAAAAATCCTAAATGAATACCATATGCCTGTGCAATAAAAATAGCTGCAATACATTCATACAATGCCGTTCCATCCATATTGATAGTTGCACCAAGAGGAAGAGTAAAACTTGTAATTTTATTCGAAACACCCACTTCATTTTCAACTGCATCCATTGTTAAAGGAAGAGTTGCATTTGAGGATGAAGTTGAAAAAGCTGTTAAGAGCGGGGTTGTCATAGCTTTAAAATGCAGCCATGGATCAACTCTTCCAATTAATTTGAGAATCAACGGCAGAGTAATAGCAGCATGGAAAACCAAAGCCAATAAAACAGCTATCATATAAAGTCCAAGTCTTCCCACAATATCCAGCAGTGCTTCGGTGTCACCGGCTTGTTCGGCGACAATTCCGGCAACGATTCCCAGTATTCCGAGCGGTGCAAATCTTATCACAAGCATCGTAATTTTCATAACAACTTCAAATGTGGCATTGAAGAATTCAGTTAGATGTGTGCTGTACTTTTCATCAACTTTGGTAACAAAAAATCCAAAAAGTATCGAGAAGAAAATAATTGAAAGCATATCACCTTCGATAAATGCTTCAAAGATATTTGTAGGAATAATTTTTATAAGAGTATCGCCAAATGATTCTTTTACAATTGCGAGTTCATCAATGCTTTTTGTTAGACCGAGATCGGAGCCAACACCGGGTTGTAGTAAATTTACCAATACCAATCCAACAAGAATTGCCAATGTGCTTGTTGATAAATAATACGTTATAGTTTTCATACCAAGTCTGCCTAAACTTTCACCCGATCCAATATTAGCAACACCTGAGATTATCGAACTAAGTATGAGGGGAACAATTACCATTTTCAAAGCACGCAAAAATACTTCCCCCAACCAAGTTACATATTGAACATGTTCGGTTAAGTATAACCCGATCAGAGTACCAACAATAAATCCTATTAAAATTTGCCAGTGAAGTTTTACTCTCCTCATTGCAGTCCCGGTTGTTATAAAAGATTAGCGATTATCTCATCACAAAGAGCATAGCCCCTTGGAGTAAATTTAATAAAATTATCATCTATTGATAAGTAACCTTTTGATTGATATTCGTTGAGATCATTTTTTACTTTAATAATCCACATCGAGCCAAAACGTTTTTTATAATCAACAAAGTTCAATCCTTTACTTCTCATTGCCAACATAACATATTCATCGTGCATTTGATCGTTAGTCAAGAATTCTTCTCCGGCAATAGGATTATTATTATTCATCTTTTCCAAATAAAAATTTAATGAAGAGTAATTCCACCATCTTTTGCCGTTTATAAATGAATGTGCTGAAGTTCCAAAGCCCAAATAATCTTTATATCGCCAATAAACATTATTGTGAATGCATTCAAGGTTATTTTTGGCAAAGTTTGAAACCTCGTATTGACTGAACCCATTGTTTGTTAATACTTCTATGGTTGTTTCATATAGATCAGCATCATGATCGGAATCCTGCATTTGAACTTTTCCGTCAAGAACCATTTTGTTGAGGATTGTCCCTCTTTCAAGTATAAGACTATACGCTGAGATATGTGTGATGGGAAGACTTAATGCAATATCGAGATTCTTCTTCCACACCTGTTTGGTTTGATTAGGAAGATTAAAAATTAGATCAATACTAATATTGCTGAAACCGGCTTGCGCTGCTTGGTTTACCGTTTCTATTGCTGTTTGTGAATCATGAATTCGAGTAAGAAATTTTAACTCAGCATCATTAAACGATTGTATTCCAATACTTATGCGATTTATTCCTACAGATAAAAATTCTTTCAATTTTTGTTTGCTTACCGTACCGGGGTTTGTTTCTAAAGTAATTTCTATATCATTGCTAACAGAAAAATTTTTCCTGATTGAATTAATTATTTCAGCGATATAATCGGGTGTCATAAAAGATGGAGTACCCCCGCCAAAGAAAATTGAGATTATTTCTCTGTCTCCGGAAAATTCTTTTCCTCTAATTTCAATTTCTTTTTTTATTGCGGAAAGATAGTTGTGAAGATTATCATAATTTATTATAGAATAAAAATCACAATAGATGCATTTGTGATCACAGAAAGGAATGTGAATGTAGACGGCTGCTTGTTTCACTAATTAATTGGTCAATTTTTCCTATTGAATTGCAAATGTAATACAATAATAAGTAATTATCGATGAAATGAAATTAACAAAGCAGTATTTTTTATTAGAGGGTGACAAAAGTTATGATTATTATTAGACACGAATTACACGAATTATCACAAATTATTTAATTGTCCAAAGGACTCATTCGAGAATAATTACTTTTGCCATAGGCATGGCTTTGCCATTGGTCACCCTCCTAAAGGAATTTATAAAACTCCGAGTGATAATCCTGCAGTAATTGTTCCGCTGTTTGCAGCTTTATAATCGACATTAAGATTAATTACGGCAAGTTTTATTGAAAGCCCTGTTGTAAACCCGAATGAATTTTGTCCTTCTAAATCAAATTTTACATTTACAGTTTCAGGACCAGCAGGCGTATCAAATCTATAATCATAACTTACAGTTGTAGTTGATGATTCAGTTGTTAAGCCGATATAAGGAGTAATTGCGAAAAGACCTCCAAAAGTTTTACTTGCGTATAACCCGAACTGAGTAGCATTACTTTCAAATATATCACCGACTTTAAGTTTTTGATAAAAACTACCAACACTAACATCAAGCGGTAATGGATTTTTCATCCATATATTTATATTATGAACTAAACCGAAGCCGTAAAAAGAAAACTTTCCTAGATCTTGAATATCTATCGATGGAAACCATCTAAATACGAAATTAGTCCCCATGACGGTTCCAACCGTTAATTGAATATTAGCCGACGGAAATAACGGAAGACCATCTAAGAAACCATACACATCCTCTAAAACTTCTTCATAAGGCTGAATTTGCTGCCCTGCTATCATACCACCTTCAAACCTGATTCGAAGATTTTCGTCTTGATCACCAATAATTGTAGGTCCGCTGAAAGAGACTTTCCATTCTTTAGAAAGAAGTTCGTTTTTAGCTGATTGATAATTTGGATTTCCGGGAGTAATTCCGGAATTAGCTAGTATAGCATCGGCTTGCTGCGAATTATATCTAAAATTACCGGTTGTGCTAAAATTCTTGTCATCACTTGAAAAGAAGGTGCCATTAGCTACAACTCTTAAACGAGCAGTAAATCCAAACTTAACGGGTTCAGGTGGTAAAGCAAACCAGCCGGAATTTAGATTTGAACCAAACCCATTAATAATAGGCGCTACATAAGCCGAAGCGGCATCAGCCGATAGATTGGATAAGGTTTCATCCAAATCTTGGGCTTGAATTGTAAACGAACTAAATAACAAAAAAGCAAATAATGATATATATATTTTTTTCATACTTCTTCCTCATTTTGATTATTTTAAAATCAAGGTAACAATTAATTACCTTTTTTTAATTGACACCCATCAATTCTTTTGCACTTTTCAAATTAGCATCGGTAATTTTTTCTCCACCTAGAAGTTTTGCAACTTCATTGACTCTTTCATCAGGAGTAAGTTCTTTAATGGATGTCGTTGAACGATTATCTTTCTCTTGTTTCATTACAAAATAGTGTTGATCAGCTAAACCTGCAATTTGAGGTAGATGAGTTATTGCAATTATCTGATGATGCTTGGATAATTCCTTTAATGATTGACCGACTTTTTGAGCTATTCTCCCACTAACACCTGTGTCAATTTCATCAAAAATAAGTAACGGAAGCCTATCACTTTTAGCAAGAATCATTTTTAGCGATAACATAACTCTTGATACTTCACCACCGGATGCAACTTTTTGTAAAGGTTTTACATCCTCGCCCAAGTTAGTAGTAAGATGAAATTCTACTTTATCAACACCTCTGTTTGTAAATTTGGTTTTCTTTCCCTTTACTAATATATAATCGCAAAATTCATTATCGCAGTAATCATAATTAAAAACGGTTTCAAATTTTGCTTCGTTAATTCCGAGATACTTTAATGCTTCCTCTACACCTTTTTTAATTTCTTTAGAGATAAGTATTCGTTTTGATGTTAGCTTTAATGCAATTTCTCCGCATCTTGTACGCAGTGCATTTATTTCATTCGAAAGCGAATTTATTTTATCATTATAACCTGCAATTAAATTAAACTCATCACCGATTTTCTTGCGATGTTCAATCACACTTTCAATTGAGCCGCCGTATTTTTTCTTTAACATCGCAAATGAAGAAAGACGCTCTCTGATTTCATTTAGTTTGCTTGATTCCAAATCGATGTTGTTTTTATAACTTCTGAGGAAATCGGAAACATCGTTGAGTAAAGTCAGAACGTTTTCAATTTCGCTGCCCTTTTCATTGAAGGCAGAATCTATTTTTTTCAGTTCAACAATTTTGTTGAGAACTTCTCCGAGCTTATCATAAATTGAATCATCGGTTTCGTACAAATCTAAAAATATTTCAGAGGTAAGCTGTAAGAGTTTTTCGGAATTTTCTAAAATGATTAATTCATTTTCGAGTTCAACTTCTTCGTTCGACTGTGGAGATACAACATCAATTTCTTTAATTTGAAATTCATAAAGGTCGCGTTTTTCTTTAAGAATTTTTTCGCGCTCTTTAAGTTCGTTTAATTCCGATAATATTTGTCTAAGTTCTTTACTAAATTTTCTGAACTCGTTTAGTTCGTTTTCCAGTCCGGCAAAATCATCCAGCATTTCTATGTGAGTTTCTTTTCGCAGCAACGATTGATGTTCGTGCTGACCGTGAAGATCGACCAGCAAATAACCGAGTTCTTTTATTACATTAAGAGAAACGGGTGTATCGTTAACAAAACATCTATTAGAACCTTTAAGTGAGATTTCCCTTCTAACAATCATTTCATTATAAAATTCAATTTCATTTTCACTCAATAATTTTTCCACTTTTACATTGCCGTTTACATCAAATATTCCTTCTACTACTGCTTTCAGACTCCCCTTTCTAACAACTTCTACGGAAGCTCTTTCACCTAAAAGTAAACTCATCGCATCAACTAAAATTGATTTACCCGCTCCAGTTTCACCCGTTATAATATTGAGTCCCGGCTTAAACAAAACGTCAATATGTTCAATAAGCGCGTAATCTTTAATTTGTAGTGATTTAAGCATACTAATGGATATCTAATTTGGCGTGAAAGTTAATACAAAAATCTTTCTTTTTACAGTGTTACAGGATTTTTTGAGTTAACTAATGGTATTTAGTATTCTACAAAAACCATAAGATCCATCATATAATTTCTATGTGAAAATTGTTATTAAGAAAAGTTTCAATTAAAGAGAATCTATCTATGGTTCACTTAGTTTGACTTTGGAATGGGCTTGCTTTATATTTAGAGTCCGATTAGAAATGATTTAGAAAGTTCTTATAAAATTTTAATAAAAGAATTACATCGCGGGGTGGAGCAATTGGTAGCTCGTCGGGCTCATAACCCGAAGGTTGTAGGTTCAAGTCCTGCCCCCGCTACAAAAAAAAGCTGATTATATAACATGGTCAGCTTTTTTCATTTTCGGAACTTTTGATGGTTGTTAATAATAAAGACACTCGACATGTGGTTTATCACAAAATACAGTGACCTAAACCCACTAATTAATTTTTCGTTACAATTTTGTAAAATAGTTGAAAAACTAAAGCGTGAAAGTGATTACTCATTTCACCCATCAATCCATCTAACAACACATGTCTCAATATCGTAAATAGCACCAACGATTTTAATTTTGCCTTCCTTTTCAAGCTCAGCTAACGTTTTACTTTTTTCTCTAATTCTATCAATGGTTAACTCAACATTTTTTTCGATTACTCTATCAATTAGATCATGATTCTTGGGTGAGCGCTCTTCATCGGGTAATAAAACTGATTTAACTGCAGGTTCAATTTTTTCTAATAATTCATTCAAATTTTCAAGTCCAAGTTTTTCTACATTTTCTTTATCAATAGCCCCTTTAACAGCCCCGCAATGTGAGTGACCAAGCACAACAACTAATTTTGAACCTGCAACAGCTGCTGCATATTCTATACTTCCAAGAATATCTTCATTTTCAAAATTGCCGGCTACTCTTGCGACAAAAATATCGCCGATACCTTTATCAAAAATTAATTCAACCGGAACACGACTATCTATACAAGATAAAATAATTGCTTCAGGATATTGTCCTTCTGCCGTTGATTCTGCTTGAGCTAAATAATCTCGTGCAGTCAAGCTACGATTTAAAAAGCTTTGATTGCCTGCATTTAAGTTCTCAATAATTTCATCCGGAGTAAGATTTGTCTGTTTTTCTTTGGTGATTGTTTCAGATGATAGTTGTACTTTTTCAGGGGTTTCACAACTTAAAAATAAGAACAGCACAATTAAAGGAATTAAAGACAATTTTTTCATTTACCCACCTCTTTTATTTAATTATAATTGATAACAAATAGAGAATTGATTTTAGATATGAATTGCACCAAGTATTTATCTTAATTAATAATTTAGCAAAACTTACTGAATATTTATTTGTGATAATGCAAAACTGAGCCACTCAATAAATTTAACTCCGATTGTATAGACCCCAATTGCAGCAATGAGAGTCCCAATTAGCAATAAAAAAATTATAAGATAATCATCGGTATCAAGTTGAGTTCTAAATTTCATGGCATACTCCGTAAGGGTTAAATAATAACTGCTTCCCCCCGTGAAGCAATCCGCCATAATTGAGGAAGGATTTAATTGAATATAGCAAATAGGATAAATACGTGCAAATAAAATAGGATCAGAACATTTATCAAACTGTTCTATCTTAATTAATTTTGGGTAAGTAGAAAAATATTTTTTAGGATTAATGATGCGAAAAGCTATAACGCTTTCCCTTTTTGCGATGTATCTTCGCTGTCAAAAAGATCGATTATATCTTTTTGATGTTCGTCTAGTTTCGTGATTTGCATTTCTGCTTCTCTTCTGAAAAATCCCGCTTCGTTTAAGTTGCCGTTTAATTGTTGTGCTTTAATTAAATCTTTTTTCGCTCCTACGTAATCTTTTTGTTTGAGTTTTATCAAACCGCGATTCAAGTAGGCAACATCATAATTATTTTTTAGTAATATTGCTTTTGTATAATCAGCTTTAGCGGCTTCATAATCTTTCAACTCTTCCCTCAATTTTGCCCTCTGAAAATATAATCGTTCCATATGTGGTTTTAGTTTGAGTGCTTTGTTAATATCATCTATTGCACCAGAAAAATCTTTAGAATAGGATTTATAAAAACTGCTGCTGAGAAGTTCTTCAAAATCATCGATAACTGGTCTTTTATTAAAACTGAATTGTTTGAGAAATTTTTTTCTTTTCATCAGCCAATAAATAAGAAGGAAAAGACCACCTATTATAAAACCTGTTACCAATATTTGTATTAGAATTATTTCCATCTGCCCTTCGAAATTTGTAGATGAATATAAGAAGAAACTCCATCAAAGCAAACATATCCTATCACATTTAGTGCCAATAAAGAGATGGTTCGGTACTATTTGTGAAAGGTAAACTTTACCTTTTGTGAACAAGTAAGATTTTCAATTATTGGTTATATATGTACAGATGGATTAACAAAAAAATCGAAAAATAGCTTTTTGGAATTAAAATCCTGTTTGGCATTTTAATTGTCATAAATAATTGAAGCACCCTCATAAAATATTAGTGGTCCCTCCCACTAAAATGATGCCCTTAAAAAGGTGAGCCGAAAAGCTCACCTTTTTGTTAGTAGTCTATCGTAATAATTCTACCTGAAGTAAAATTAAAGAAATCCTTTTTATCAATTAGTTTGAGTCCCGAAATCAGATCATATTGAGTATGCCCCATAGCCTCCAAGCACATTTGACATACCGCAATTTTAACCCCGGCTTTTAACAGTTTGTCAATCATTGTTCGGGTGGCTTCAAAATTTTTGAATCGAATACTCTCAGCATCTTTGAGTACTGCCTTAACGCCTTCTACATCAACAAATACAAAAACATCATAATCATCTGCCATGTTTAAGGCAAATGATAAAGCCATTGAAACTCTGTGAGGATCTTTACTTGATAAGTGAACAAGAAATCCATCTTTTGCTGAAATTTCATTTGTAACAAATATTAATCCAAGACTAAGAAGTAATAGTGTTTTGAGAACTTTCATTATACCCTCCTTGATGTTGTTGATAATTTGGAAGTGTTAAAATTACGAGACAATTTGCCATAAGATCATGCAATGCTTGTTTCTTTTGTGTGAAAGCCGCCATTATGTAACCTATATTTAATATTAATCCCGAAATAATTTTCCCAAAATATCTTCCGGTTGCTCTTCCGAATGAAATTCTGTTTCCGTTCATATCAGTAACTTTAATTCCAAGCGCCATTTTACCTAAAGTTGCTTGCTTTGAAGATGACTCCATTAAGGCATAGTACAACCACTGAATAATGATGGAGATAGCACCCACAATTAATGCAACGAATATTATTGCAATAACAAAAGCAGCCGTATATTCGTCTTCAAATTGAACCGTAGAGTTTACATTCGAAAATTTTTCAAAGCTTTCGAAGTTTTCAAACGCAAATATACCCAACCCAAAAATTAAATAGAGCGGAAGAAGAATGATAAAATTAACTGCTCCAACAAGCAGTTGATCAATTAGGTATGCAACAAACCTTCGCCAGAAACCTGCATAATGAAATTCATGTTGTTCCATTTTTTACCTCGATTGAATAATAATTTATAAACAAGATAATGAAGAAGTACTTATGACTCAATTAAAATTTCAGAACCAGTGGTTGGAGCATACACCTTTACATTCGGAAATTCTTTTAAAATGTTATACCCAAACCAATCTCTCGATTTATTTTCCCCGTGCAAAAGTATCACTTGATTAGGTTTATATTTTTGAATAATACCTAGTAACTCTTTTCTGTTCGAATGTGAGGGGAAACTGAATTTATCAACCTCACATTTGACTTCAATCGGATCGCTGAATTC
>CAYLVF010000076.1:0-9201 GCA_964387045.1 uncultured Melioribacter sp.
GTTATTATATCGAACCAATTAGTACCGACACTTTATCGGAAAGTGCAATTGAAGGAATACTTTCAAAATTAGACCCTCATAGTATTTATATATCCCGTGAGATGCAGAAAACATTTGAAGAACAATTTGAAGGGAATTTTGAAGGCATTGGCATTGAGTTCCAAATAATTGATGATACTATTACCGTCGTTTCACCTATAACCGGAACTCCAAGCGATAGATTAGGACTAATGCCCGGTGACCGTATTATTGAAATTGAAGATACAACTGCTATTGGCTTAACAAATACTCAAGTAATAAAAAAATTACGCGGTAAAAGGGGAAGTATTGCAAGAATAAAAATTTATCGTCCCTCTGAAAGAAATACTATTGATTACGAAATTGAACGCGATGTTATCCCGATTAATTCTGTCGAAATTTCGTTAATAGTTCAAGATAGTGTTGGATATATTAGCTTAACAAGATTCGCAGAAATAACTTCGGATGAATTATTGGCTGAACTTAAATCGCTCGATTCAGAAGGGATGAAATACCTTATACTTGATTTACGAAATAATCCCGGCGGTCTATTCGATCAGTCTGTAAAAGTTGCGGATTACTTTATTGCCGATGACAAACTTATTGTATTCACAAAAGGAAGAATAGAGGAATTTAATAACGAAAGCAGAGCAAATAAAAAATATCCTTATGAAAATATTCCATTGATTGTTCTGATTAATCGCGGAAGTGCATCAGCAAGCGAGATTGTTGCCGGAGCAATTCAAGATTGGGATAGGGGATTAATAGTAGGGGAAACATCTTTTGGTAAAGGACTTGTACAGCGACCGTTTATTCTTTCAGATGATTCTGCTATACGTTTAACTATTTCGGAATATTTCACTCCTTCCGGAAGAGCAATACAAAGAGATTATAAACGGGGCAATAAATATTACGAAGAAATCATTCTCCGCGAAGAAGGGAATGAAGACAACTATGATCATCATTCGGAAGCCGATTCTCTTAAGGATGTATTTATAACTGCGAAGGGAAGAAAAGTTTATTCGGGCGGTGGTATCACTCCTGATTATAAGATAACAAGCGGAATCCTAACCAAATTTACTGCATCTATCAGAAGTAAGAATCTTTTTTATCAATTTATTCGTAATCAGATTGATTCTGAAAAATTAATTATAAACGAAACATCCAAAAATAATTTTGACGAATTTAATAGAATCGACTATATCAACAATCATAAACTTAATGAGTTTAAGACTTTTCTTATGTCGAAAAATATCGTGATTAACAACAAAGAATTTCAACAGGATCAAGAATATATTACAGTATTGTTAAAAGCCTATTTAGCAAAGGAATATTTCAATAATGTGGGCTGGTACTCAACTATGCTTCTACAGGATGAACAGTTTAAAAAAGCACTTTCGCTTTTACAGGATGCAAAAATATTGGTTGAATAGTTTTTGAACCAAGAAATTATACAAATGAAACTATATAAATTAGACAGCGAAAATAAATTATTTCCTTATCTAAATGCCTTTCCCAAAATAGATGATTCGGTTTTTATTGCATCAGGGTCCAAGATAATCGGCGATGTTGAAATAGGTAAGAACTCAAGTGTATGGTACAATACGGTAATTCGCGGCGATGTTCATTATATTAAAATCGGTGAGATGACAAACATACAAGATAACTCGATGCTTCATGTAACTAATGGAAAGTTCCCATTAAACATTGGAAGCAAAGTTACAATTGGGCATGCAGTTAAATTACACGGATGTACACTGCAAGATCTTTGTCTAATTGGAATCGGTGCTATTATACTTGACGGAGCAGTTATTGAAACTAATTCTATGGTAGCGGCCGGCTCAGTAATTAAACCGGGATTTGTTGTTCCTTCCGGAAAATTAGTCGGCGGTGTACCGGGTAAGATTATTCGTGATTTAACTCAAGACGAAATTGATGATTTTGAGTATTCCGCAAAGCGTTATGTCGAATATACCAAATTAACTGTCGATTCATTAACAAAACACAAAACGAATTATGAAAATTAAATTTTGGGGAACTAGAGGTTCTATTCCGGTACCCGGTCCAAAGACAATACAGTTTGGCGGTAATACATCTTGTGTACAAATCATAAGCGGAGATAATTATATTGTACTCGATGCCGGTACGGGTATTAGAGAACTCGGGAACGATTTACTTCAAAAATATGATTGTAAAGATATTCATCTACTCGTATCACATACTCATTGGGATCATATTCAGGGGTTACCCTTTTTCCGACCATTATATAGTGAAAAATGCAAATTATATATTTACTCCGAAACTAAATTTGGTTCTTCAATTGAAAAAGTTTTTGTTACACAATGGGACCCTAATTATTTTCCTGTTACTTCCGAAATATTTAAAGATAAAGTTGAGTATAAAAAATTTAGTAATCTAGAAAGTATAGAAATAAACGGATTCAAAGTTAGTTACATTAATACTCATCATTCCGAAGGAACACTAGCTTTCAAAATTGAAAAAGATGGAAAGTCAGTTGTATATATGACCGATAACGAACTCATTTACGATGCAGAAAATAATCTTCCTACAGCAAAAGAAATATTAGAGAAGAATAATGATCAGGTTGAATTTATTGCTGATGCAGACATATTGATTCATGATGTGATGTACCAGATTGAGGATTATGGAGATAAAATTGGCTGGGGACATTCAAATAATTATTCGGCATCAATATTTGCAACTTTAGGTAAAGTGAAGAAATTACTTTTATTCCATTATGATCCGGACTATACTGACGACAAAATAAAAGATATAGTTCGTGAAACAAAATTATTCCTTAACGAGTTAAACAGTCCGGTGCTGTGTGAAGCTTCTTATGACGGTATGGAGATTGATTTATAGATAATGAAGAATGTATATGTTGAAAATAATCCCGGATATAAAATCAATAAAAGAATTGTTCATTCAATTATTTCCGGTTTGAAAAAGGAACTGCAATTTACGATTTCATACTTACAGATAAATTTTGTTAGTCCGAAGCAAATTAGTGAGATTAATGAAACCTATCTGTCTCACAAGGGGAGTACCGATATAATAACCTTTAATTATTCCGAAGATACTTTTAATTTAGATGGAGAATGTTATATTTGCGTTCCGGTTGCAGAAGAAAATGCCGGAAGGTATAAAGTTTCGCTTCAAAATGAACTTCTTCGTTTGATTATTCACGGCATTCTTCATTTATTAGGATATGATGACACAGAAATTTCAAAAAAGAAAGAAATGAAAAAAGAAGAGGATAGGTTAGTAAATTTATTTTTCAATAATCTTTTGCGGGTGATTTTATAATGACAAACAAAATTGTTGAAGTTCTGGTAAAAATCTTAGATAGTCTCAATAAGAATTACAGCCTCGATGAAGTAAGTTCGATTCTGAAAAAAGAAAAAGTTTATGACAGTAAAACCGTCGGAGTAGCTTTTAGTTTAGTATTTGATAAAGTCTTGACCAATAAGCTTAAAGAGGCATCGAATAGAAAAAAGATTACGAAAAATTTTAGGATACTCGATCCGGAGGAAATTGAAGTAATTGGTGAAGATAGTTACAACTATCTTATACATTTAGTAAACGTAGGTTTAATAAACAATAATGATTTGGAAATGATACTCGAACAAATAATGATGTATCCCAAAGAAACAATTACAAAGGATGATATAAATTGGATCATATTAATCTCGCTAATTGACTTCAATACGGATATCCTTCCGGGGAGCAGAGTACTACTTTATTCTTCTGATACAATAAATTAAACGGTAATCGAATATGGCAAAAAATCTGGTTTTAGTTGAGTCGCCTTCAAAAGCTAAAACAATTAATAAATATTTAGGCAAAGGATTTTCGGTAGAAGATACTGTTGGTCACCTTAAAAATTTACCAAAGACCAAACTTGGTGTTGATATTGACGACGGTTTTAAACCAAAACTTCTTAACATGCGCGGTAAAGGAGATTTGATTAAAAAAATTAAATCTCTCGCCGCAAAATCAGATAAAGTATATATTGCAACTGACCCTGACCGTGAAGGAGAAGCAATTGCTCAAGATATACTTGATATTATTGACGGCAATAATAACGAGGAAGTTTATAGAGTTTTATTTCATGAGATTACGAAAGAAGCTGTTAAAAAATCTATGGCATCTCCGGTTCATGTTAATACAGATTTGGTTGTTTCGCAGCGTGCTCGAAGAGTTATGGACAGAATAATCGGTTACAAGTTAAGTCCATTCCTTTGGCGGGCTATGATTGAAGAATCAAGTAATTCTCTTTCTGCCGGGCGTGTTCAGTCGGTTGCACTAAGATTAATTTGTGAGCGTGAAGAAGAAATTGACAAATTCATCCCGATAGAATATTGGTCGATAGTTGGAAATTTTGAAACCGATAAAAAAGCATCAATAATTGCAAAACTATTTTCAGTAGACGGAAGAACAATAAAAATTCCGCCTAAACCCGGGATGACTGAGAATGAATGGACTGATTTTTTCAAATCTAATTTTGCCATACGAAATCAAGAAGAAGCTGATAAAATATTTGCTGACGTTAAAAGTAAAAAGAATTTTACTATAGCAGATGTAACCAAAAAAGCTTCAAGACGAAATCCATATGCGCCATTTATAACATCAACTCTACAATCTGAAGCTTCCAAAACTCTTGGATTCAGACCGCGTAAAACAATGATGATTGCTCAAAGTTTATATGAGGGACTTGAACTTGGCGGTGAAGGATTTTCCGGGTTGATAACTTATATGAGGACAGATTCAACTAGATTGAATCCTGAAATTGTTGAAAGTGCTAGAGAGTACATAGAGAAAAAATTTGGTAAAGAATTCAAACCGGATTCACCAAGATTATATGTTAAAAAAACAAAGGGTAATGTCCAGGATGCTCATGAGGCAATTCGTCCGACTTCATTGAAATACACACCCGAATTTGTAAAGGAATTTCTGAATACGGACCAATTTAGGTTATACGAACTTATCTGGAAACGATTTGTTGCTTCTCAGATGGAAAGTGCTCAACTTGAAACTACTACAGTTAATATCATGGCTGATAATTATATCTTTAGAGCTAGCGGAACTGCAGTTAAATTCCCTGGGTTTATGGCATTATATGATGAATCAAAAGAAGAAAATGGTGACAGCGAAAATGGTGATGGCAAAATACCTTTAGGGCTTACCGCAGATCAAGAATTGCTGCTAGCTGAATTATCTAAAAACCAGCATTTTACAAAACCACCGCCTCGTTTTTCGGAAAGTACGTTGATCAAAGAACTTGAAAGTAACGGCATCGGAAGACCAAGTACTTATGCAAGTATTATGGGTACTTTATTTGACAGAGAATATGTAACACAAGATCAACGAAAACTATGCCCTAGCTCTCTTGGTAAAAAAGTTAATTCATTTTTGGTAACAAACTTTCCCAAAATTATTGAAGTTGGATTTACGGCAAGGATGGAAGAAGAACTTGACCAAATGGCTGAGGGAGAAATTTCATATGAAAAAGTATTAAACGATTTTTATGGTCCATTTGCTTCTTCATTGAAAGAAGTTGAAGAAAATATTAAACCGATAGAGTGCGATAAATGTGGTTCACCAATGGAAATTAAAATCGGAAGATTCGGAAGATTTCTCGCTTGCACAAATTATCCGGAATGCAAAAATATCAAATCTCTTAAAGAATTTTCAAACGGTAACGGAAACAATAACGCAGAACCGGAGTTTACCGGCGACACCTGTCCCAAATGTGAAGGTAAAACAATATACCGGCATGGGAAGTTTGGTAAGTTTATTGGTTGTTCAAATTATCCCGAGTGTGACTTTACGAAGCAAATAGATATTGGTATGAAATGTCCCAAATGTAGTGAAGGTGATGTTGTTTTAAAAAGAACAAAAAGAGCAAAAATATTTTATGGATGCAGCAGATATCCCGACTGTGATTATGCAAGCTGGACTAAACCGAAATCCGAAGAAGTGAATACTGAATCTGAAGGTTCTGAGGAATGAACGAAAAGTTAATATCGAATTTCATTAGTGATTTTTTACAAGAAATTGATTCAGTACGACGCTATTCTATCAACACTGTTAATTCATACAGAAAAGATCTTACCCAATTTCAAGAATTTCTTGAACAAAAAAATATTTCAGAAATCAGTGAAATAAATGAAAAAACGATTCGAGCATTTATAGTTTACTTAAATCAGTTGAATCTTACAATAAGCTCTATTTCACGAAAACTTTCAAGTTTGCGTAGTTTTTTTGATTTTGTAATAATTCAAAATGAAAATGAAGAAAATCCGGCAAAAAGGATTTCAAATCCTAAATTTAAGAGAAAACTTCCTTCGACGATTAATCTTGATTCTTACGATAAAATTATTAGATTATTGGGAGAAGACGATGACGTCTTTAGGAGGAATTTGAACACCGCAATTTTTGAACTACTTTACGGCTGCTCGCTTCGTGTTTCGGAACTCTGCTCTCTTAAGGTTCACGACGTTGATCCCACCATTTTTACTGTAAAAGTTTTAGGCAAAGGAGCTAAGTATAGAATTATTCCTTTAGGTAGAAAATCTGCCGGCGTAATAAAGTCATATCTGAATTTCAGAAAAAGCAAAACAAATAAAAACTTTTTTATTCAAGAGAACGGAAACACTATAGACCGTTGGTATGTATATAGACTTGTTAAGAAATATATTAAACTTGTTTCCGACATTGAGAAAAAAAGTCCGCATGTTTTACGCCATAGTTCTGCTACCGAGATGTTAAATCGGGGTGCAGATTTAATGGCTGTAAAAGAGATTCTTGGACACGTAAACTTATCAACAACTCAAATCTATACTCATGTTAGTATTGAACAATTAAAAAAATCATATAAATCCGCACACCCAAAATCATAGGAGAAAATATGAATATCCAAATAACTTCCAGAAAATTTAGAGCAAAAGATTCATTGACTTCTTACATTAAAGACGAGGTTCAGAAACTAACTAAATTTAATCCAGATATTATGGATGCAAATGTTGTCCTTAGTTTTCTCCACAATAATAACAGTGTAAAATCAGCTGAAATTACGTTGCATGTTCCGGGTAAAGTATTCAAAGCTGACGAAACTTCCGATGATTTCCGCAAATCAATAAGTGTAGCTGCTTCAAAAATAGAAAGACAATTGCGTAAGCTGAAAACCAAAAGACTCGCAAAAGCCAGATGATTAATATTTCTGAAAAAAATATTACACGGGAAAAAAATATTACGGTTGAGTTCTTTTGCAAGCACACACAGAAGCAATTCAGATTGAAGCTACTAAGCGATAAAGTAGGAATGGATAGACTTATTACCGATCAGAATTTACACAGACCCGGTTTAGCTCTTGCCGGGTTTGTTGATTTATTTGCTTTTAATCGTGTTCAAATTTTTGGAAATACGGAAGTACGATACTTAAAACAACTTTCAGCTGTTGAAAGATCAAAAACATTAACAAGAATCTTCCAATTTGAAATTCCTTGTCTAATTTTTACCGATAATAACAAACCACCTGATGAAGTTATCGAATTAGCTAATGAACATAAGATAGCCGTATTTGGGTCTTCATTTTCAACAACAAAAATTTCGTATTTAGTAAGCGATTTTCTTGATGATCAATTTGCTGAAAGAATTTCTCTTCATGGTTCATTTGTTGATGTTTACGGCGTTGGAATGATGTTCGTCGGTAAATCCGGTATAGGAAAAAGCGAAGTTGCTTTGGATTTAGTTGAAAGGGGACACCGATTAGTAGCCGACGATGTTGTTATCTTTACAAAAAAAGGTGAAGGAATTCTAATGGGTGCCGGAACTGATTTAGTTAAACATTTTATGGAACTTAGAGGAGTTGGTATTGTTGATATAAGGAGCATGTTCGGAATTCGAGCTATTCGATTTCAAAAAAGATTGGAATTAATCGTCGAAATGGAACTATGGAATAATAAAGCTAATTACACGAGAACAGGCTTAGATTACAAAGCGATTAATATTTCCGATGTAGAAATACCTTATATAAAGCTTCCAATCGTTCCCGGGAAGAATTTAACAGTCATTTCGGAAGTCATTGCACTCAATTATTTATTAAAACATTACGGGTACGATGCGGCAAAGGAACTTCAGCAAAATCTGGCAGAAAAAATAAATAGGAAAAAGAAAGAGGTTAATAGGGTAGTCGATTATTTTGAGCATGATTTTGAATAATTTAGTGAAATTATTCTCTTGACTTGCAGTTACTCTTTTATTAACTTCGCACCGAAATTATGAAGCATTTTTATTACTTTTCCAAACATAAGCTTAAATTTGTCGAAATTAAGAGTTTCTATAAGAAATTTATCTTCCTTATAGCCTTTTTTTCGATTATTAATGCGTTCCTCGTTTTTAGCGGTTACTTCATCGTAAATGAGATATTAAATCCGGATTCAGAAGTTAAAGCCCTGCAACAAAAAAGCAGGAATCTTCAAACTCAAGTCTCAGATTTGATTAGTAAATATGAAAAGTTCGAATCAGAACTCGATAAGCTTCTTTCACAAAGTAATGATCTCCGTTTACGAGTCAATTTAGAACCCCTAACAGAAGAAGATAGAAATATTGGATTTGGCGGAAGCGTTTTCGAAAATTACATTCCAAACAATTCTATGGAGTTTGATAATCTGTTATCTCGTCTCACTAATTATATTGATGAAATAAACGCAAAACTAGAATTGGAAAAAAATAATTATGCAGAAATTGAAACGACATTAGAGATCAACGAAAAATTATATGATGCGATACCTGCTATAATTCCAACAACCGGAAGAGTAAGCGACAGCTACGGAATGAGAATGCACCCGATTTTAAAGATACGAAGAATGCATCCCGGGTTAGATATAGTTGCAAATATAGGAACACCGGTTTATGCACCCGGCGGCGGTGTTGTTAGCTTTGCCGGTAGAAGAGGGGGATATGGTCTTACTTTAGAAGTTGACCACGGTTTCGGTTATCAAACTGTTTACGCACATTTATCTAAAATAAATGTTAAAAAAGGTCAGAAAATTAAACGCGGCGATCTTATTGCTGAAACCGGTAATTCCGGAAAGTTATCTACCGGTCCCCACTTACATTATGAAGTTAAACATAATGGAATAGCTTTAAATCCATCAA
>CAYLVF010000077.1:0-9190 GCA_964387045.1 uncultured Melioribacter sp.
ATACCGACCCGCAGATCACCGGGAGGTTAATTTCCGAATATTATTTCCCAAATACTTTTTTTACGCTTTTTATCTTTCCAATATGAACGATATTTATCCTGCGTAATTAATCCGATCGGTCCTTCATAAATTCCACCGTCTTTATAACCGTCGTACACTCTAACAGCCAAAGTATTTTCTTTCCCAAAATTCAAAACACCATCAGGCAAAAAATAACCTCTGAATTCATTGTATTCATTTGAAAAGTGAATGTTTCTAATATTCTCAGCCATTGTTCCCGTAAAGCCGACTTTCTTCCCGTTTATAAATGTTTCATCAATATCATCAATTTTGCCGAGGACGAGGACAAGATTTTTACCTCTTAAGTTTTCAGGAACAACAAACTTCAACCGGTACCATCCGAACCCATCATATTCATTCCAACCTTGCGGTTCCCAATAACCCGGGACAAAAATGTTTTCCCAGTCATTGTCTTTGTAGTTCTCATTTTTCCAATCAAGATTATCCCCGGTCTTAAATTTCCATTCTCCTTCAAGATTAAGATCCAGCTTCATTCCTTTTGTATAAGCAAAAAGACCAATGTCACCATGAGTAATACCACCATCTAGCTGTGAATCAAAAACTCTAACTGCAATGACATTCCTTCCATTTTTATTCAAATACTTTTCCGGAACAGGGTAATTTCTATGAGCATTATAAGCCGTCGAATAATTCGGAGGAAAACTACCGGACTTACCGATTAGGAATCCGTTTAAATAAACTTCGTCAACGTCATCAATATAGCCGAGTTGAATTCTTAAACTGTATCCTTTTGCATATTCCGGCAGTTCAAAATCAGTTCTGTACCACGCATAACCATTATAACCGTGAAAACCTTGAGATTCCCATGAAGCCGGTACTTTAATCTCCTCCCAATTATTATCCGAGTAATTTGGTTCAGCCCATTTCATGTCATCACCGATTGTGAATTTCCAATAACCGCGAAGATTCACAACTTTTTCCCATTCATTAGCAAATAGAGTTGATGCTGAAAGCAGAATAACAAAACCGATTAATATTTTCTTAACTGTGCGTTTCATTTTTAGTGTCTGTAATTATCGTAAAAAATTGAAAATTATTTGCTACAAAAAAGTAAAAAATTGTCATAGTCATACTTCTCTTATCTCAACACATACTGAATATTATGTTCGGATAAATATTCCAACACAATAGTAGATAGAATATTCTTTACGCGAGATACTTTCATATTATTCACAACGCTCAACAATTCCATCATTGTTTCCTTATCACCAATTTTATAGATAGCCAAAGCAATTAGAACTTTATCGGAGGTATCGATTTCTTTTTTAAATAAATCGATTAACACGCCGCTTGTTTCTTCAACTTTGTATTTACCCGCATAATAAACACAACTTCTCATTAGTCCGTCGTTATTTGATTTGATCCCGTTTATCAGATTAGCCACATCGTTATCGGTATAATGGTAGTTTTCTTGTCCCTTTATCGAAAGTGCCGAGATAAATAAAGTTAAGATTAGTACGAATAGTGATTTCAAAAATGTTGTCATGACCGCCTCCTTTGTTTGAAACTTACACTTCAAATCTACAGAGGCTGATTATCATCGTTGTCAAAGGCAAGTCAGAAATTGTAAATAATTGTCATAACCATTTGCCGTTAGTCAATAAGTTTATATCCAATTCCATGAACCGTTAATATGATTTTGGGATGGTTGGGATCATCTTCAATTTTTTGTCTGAGCTTCAAAATAAAATTATCTATTGTGCGGGTTGTAATGTAGACGTCCTGACCCCAAACATTTGCAAGAAGTTCATCTCTACTAACAGTATTGTTTTTTTTATCCCAAAGATAATGCAGAACTTCGAACTCTTTATGAGACATCTGCACCGAGTCGTTTTCTTCAGATGCATTGTAAGAACTAAAGTTAACAGTTAACCTCCCTATTTTTACATTTGCGTCTGAGGATTTTTGTGAAGGTTCACCTCTTCTAAGAACCGCTTTAATTCTGGCGAGAAGTTCTCTTAAACTGAATGGTTTGGTTACATAGTCGTCGGCACCTAATTCAAGTCCGAGTACTTTATCAATTTCTTCCCCTTTTGCGGTTAACAATATTATTGGTGTTGTGTTTCCTTCTTTCCGTAATTTTTTACAAACGTCAAATCCCGAAATTTTAGGAAGCATAACATCCAGCAAAATCAAATCGAAAATGTTGGAAGCAATAACATCAAGAGCGGCTTGACCATCTTCTGCAATCAAAACTTGGTAACCTTCAAATTCAAGATTGTCTTTTAATCCCAAACGCATACTAGGTTCGTCTTCAACAATAAGAATCTTTTGCATGATTCTCTCCCTTAAGTTTTTACAGAATTAAAAATTATTCTAAAAGTAGAACCTTCATTAACTTTACTGTCTAATTCAATTTGAGCATTGTGAGCATCTAAAACATGTTTGACAATTGTAAGCCCCAATCCCGTCCCTTTAGTATTATGTACCAACCCGGTTGAAACTCTGAAAAATTTATCGAAAATCTTTTCTTTATCATCTTTTGAAATGCCGATTCCTTTATCAGTTACTTCCAAAATTACATTATGATTTTTTAGATAAGTCTTTAACATAATTTCTTTTGTTTCATTACTATACTTAGCTGCATTATCGATTAGATTTATTATTGCTTCCGAAAGTGCTTCGGAGTCTGCATTTATATTCGGCAAATTTTCTTCAGCTTCAAAAATGAATTTGAATCCCTCATTTTCTAAATGAAATTTATAGTTAACATAAATCTGTTTAACTATTCTGTTAAGGTCCGTTAAAGAAAAATTGTAGGATCTTTTTCCCGCTTCAATTTTAGAGAAACTTAATATCGAGTTTACAATTCTGCTAAGCCGGTTTGATTCTTGGCTAATAATTTGATAGTACTCATTTCGTTTTTCTTCGGTTCTTACTCTTCCCATTTCAAGAGTCTCTGCAAACATGCTGATTAATGCAAGCGGTGTTCTTAATTCGTGCGATACATTGGAAACAAAGTCTGATTTAATTTGTGCGAGTTTAATTTCTTTTCTTATTGTTCGGTAAATAATCACAACTCCGGTTATGATTATTAAATTCATTATAATAATTATAATAAGATTTGTGTAGGTCCTTTCTGCAATCAACCCGGAAAGAGTTCTTCCTTTTAACAGAATTCCCAATTCATATTTTGGAAGAAGCCACAAAGGGCTTTTAACATCCGGTTGTTTGCCGTCAATTGTTTCATCAAAATTGAATTTGTGTTGATCGGAATTTGAGCTGCAGTAAATTGCAAATTCTTCACCGGCTGCTTCCAATATAACGGGACGAAGAGTTTCTTGAATAAACACAGATGCTTCTATTTCAAGAATGGTTATTACATTATTCTGTTCATCCGAAAGCACTACTGCAAGAAATTGAGTCTTTTCGTTATCCGAATTAAGTGGTTCAACTTTACGATATCCTTCTTCAATATATCGGTACAGTCTTTCAATTTTCTCAGTATTGCTTTGAAGAACGTCTTTCACTTCTTCAATCTTGGTTTCGCTTCCGGCGTTGATCGTATAGTATTTTTGAAAATCGAGATTATCAACAAATACAATTTGCACTATTGACCGGTTCAAATTTAGAAAAGGCTCTAACTCGTTCTTACTCAATTTTGTGAAATCATATTGATGATTTTCTAGAGCAACACTTATTGAACTAGTCCAAGAAGCGGACACTAAATCAGAATATTGATTTATAGAATTCAGAACAGTATTCAGTTGATTAACATAAATCTCTTCAATCATTTCTTCGGTTTCGTTTAACGAGGTGATTTCATAAACCGAATAGCTTATTGCGGGAAGCATTACAACTAACAGAAGCGGGATGATTATTTTTTTAAGTGTACTGTTCATCCGAAAATATTAAACCGGGATTTTATTAGTGATAAAATAGGAAAAGTTCGTTAATAAATTTGAATGGAATTTTTGAAAACTAAATATCGATAGGTCTTTCGTAAAGTACTTCGTCTAATCGTCCTTCCAAAACTATATCGTGATTTGTTTCCTTTCCAACAAGAAAATTATTCAAATCATATAGTTCTATTACTGCAGGAAGTTCTTCAATTCTATCCAACTCAAATGTAAACAACACTTTTCTATATTTTAAAGATGCATAGTTTTTGTGCTTATCCGGATCGAGCTCTAGTTTGACAAGAACGCGTTTATCTTTATTACATTGAACACGGGCAAAGAGAAATAAGCCGTCAGTATTTTTTTCTAACTTGATGACTTGAGTATCTGCCGCAACTTTCTGACGCATTAATGAATACAAAACCTCGGCGGATTCAAGATCAAATTCATTGATCAGTACGATTTTTGATTCACTCTTCAAACTATCTATTGCTTTTTCGTAAGAGTTAAATTTTGCAATACCTTTATTCGGATTGAATACAAAACAGAATACTATATAAATTATTGCAGATAAAAAGAAGAGAATTTGTTTTGGTAATATATTGGATGAATTGCTCACCCCTTAAAATAGAAAAGTGCCGCATCAATAAAAAGCAATGACACGACACCTTTACCAGCCGTAAAATTTATTTTAATCCGGGTTTTTACTTTTATAAGCAACGTATGATATAAAAACCACACCTACAACAAATGAAGCAAAAACTAACAATGCGGAATATACAATTGTACTTAAAGTCACAACAAAAGACCCCTTGTATTTTTTTATTACAAATATAGCAATTAGTATATGCTATACAATGAGGTGCATCACATAGTTTATTTATTTACTAAAATCTTCTATATTTCCTTTGGAGACACGGTTTAACAAACCAGGGTAATGAACTTAGGTGAGCATTACCCGTCTCCTTATTGATTGGATAAGTTTTTAGAAGAATTGGTTAACTATTGATTTTCTTTTCAAAGTGCTGATAATCTTTTCGGGATTTCCAATCGCCGCCCCACTCCCATCCTCGTTTCTTGAATGCTTCTACAACAACAGATTCAGGAGTGATTGTACCAGCTGCTTTTTTATTATACTTTGCACCCTTGGGCTGTATTTTTTTTCCGGCGATGTAAGGATTTTGTTTGGGATTAATATCAACGGCAATTCCGTAAGAATGATTTGAGAGTTTATCTGTTCCATGAATAACCCTATAATTAAATCCCGAAGAATTATTGTCATTCATAGAAGATTCATCATCCCAATTATATTGTACAACCGGAATAACTTTTTCGATAGGAAATCTTTTTGCTAATAGTTCGTCGAAAATTTCTTTTAACTCGGCAGAAAGTTTTTTGTGAATAACTATTTGACCCTTATGAATTTTATTGTCGAAAGAGACATACATAACATTAATTAAGGTAAGATTCTTTCTGATTTCAAGAGGAAAATCGAGATTCTCCACTGCTTCGTCAAATGACATATCGGAATCGACTATTATGCTGCTGTATTCCTGCATAAAATTTCTTGTGTTAATTAGAAATAAAAGCGTTGCTAAAAAAATTATCTTGTGTACCAAACTCATTGATAAATATATGGCTTTTTCACTAAACAAAGGTGATATAAATATTATCGCATTTCAATTTTAACTAAATTAATATTAGTTTTATTTCACTACAAAAAGAGAGTTATGGCTTCTTCACACATATTAAGTAAATCTACATTTCTAAAAGGACTTCAGTGCGATAAGCATCTTTATCTTTACAAAAATAATAAAGAATTACTTGACCCATTAAGTGAAATGCAGCAGGCAATTTTTTCCCGCGGAACCGATGTTGGTAAACTTGCACAACAACTTTTTCCGGGCGGGATTGATGTCTCCCCATCATCTCCGAAAAAGTTTGATGAATCAATAAAATTAACGGAAGAACTTATTAAAAAAGGAAAACGAGTAATCTATGAAGCATCATTTATGTTTGAGCAAGTTTTAGCCGCGGCTGATATTGTTGTTAAAGAAGATGATGGATGGAAAATTTTCGAAGTAAAAAGTTCAACCTCAGTAAACGAAGTTCATATAAATGATGCTGCGGTTCAATATTGGATTGTTAGTAATCTTGGTTACAACGTAAAAGATATTTCAATCGTTTATATCAACAATCAATATATGCGCAAGGGCGAGCTTGATCTTAATTCACTATTCAGTATTGAGTCAGTTTTAAAACTTGTGTTGGAAAAGCAAAAGTTTGTTACGGAAGAAGTAGCCCGTCAAAAAAGAGTTCTTTATAAAAAAAGTATTCCTAATGTTGATATTGGTATGCACTGCACCGATCCTTATCCTTGCGGATTTATTGGTTATTGCTGGAAACATATTCCCGAAAACTCTGTGTTTGATATTTCCGGGATGCATTTACGAAAGAAAATTGAGCTGTACGAAAAAGGAATAATCAAGCTAAGCGATATTCCTAATGATTTTGGACTTAACAAAAATCAGCAGCTACAAATTGACGGTGTTATGAATAATAAAAAGATGGTAGATAAAGAGGCTATTAGAGAATTCTTAAGTACGTTTAGTTATCCAATGTACTTTGTTGATTTCGAATCATTTCAACCGCCGGTTCCGTTATACGATAATTCAAAACCGTATCAACAAATTCCGTTTCAATATTCCGCTCATTATAAAAAATCTGCCGATTCCGAATTACAGCATTTTGAATTTATTGCCGAACCGGATACTGATCCGAGAATTCCTTTTATCGAAAATCTTCTCAAAGTTTTAGGTGATAAAGGAGATATAATTGTTTACAACAAATCTTTTGAAATAACACGATTGAAAGAAATACAACGCGATCTTCCGAAGTATGCTAAACAAATTGAAAAACTATTCGATCGAGTTAAAGATTTGATGCTGCCTTTCCAAAAGAAATATTATTATTTGCCCGAGATGCAAGGTTCGTATTCTATTAAATATGTACTCCCCGCACTTGTACCGGAATTAAATTATAATAATATGTCAATTGCCGACGGAGGAACCGCATCCCTAGCTTATGAAAGTCTGCTTACATTGGATGATTTTATAAAAATTGACGAGATAAAAAAACACCTTTTAGAATATTGTAAATTGGATACTCTTGCTATGGTTAGGATTTTGGAAAAGTTAGGAGAATTGATATAAATTATTAAAATAACAAATTGCTATTTAGTCTATCAAGATTTATAATCTCTCAGTAGCTGCTCACTTTAACATTTACATTCGTTTCCCTTCCCCTATCATCCATACAAGTTATTTTTATATTTCCTTCGGATACGTGGAGAAAAGTTTTCTCTTCGGGAGATGATTTTTTATAAAACTTATCATTCACAAACCAATAATGTGTTTTTACATTTGCGTTGGATGCAGCTTGTAATAATATTTCTTCTTCGTTTCCTTTTTCAACAAAGTATTCAAACTCTGATGAGGGAGAAATTATAACCGGTCCTTCCGAAGTAAATCTTGCACTGCAACCGGGGTTATGTTTCGGCGGACGTTTTACTTTTATATTATTTCTATTCTGCCATAGCGTTAGCTCCGGATCATAAAAAGGATAGGCAGCTTTCTTGTATTCTTTCGGTAAGCATTCAGGACAGTATTCAATCGTCTCATCTTCATTAACAAATAACTCCTTGTATAGATCGCACTGTTTTTGCGGTGAATGATTTTCTATAAAGTAATCATCAATAATATTTGTGCATTGTTTTGAAGGAATCAAACCGGTCTCAGCACAGACTTTTCTGACTTTTAAGTTTTTGGGAAAGCCAAACCACTTTTGATATGAATCGTAGTCAATTGAATTAAACAATTCGAATAAAAGCGGGACAGCCATTTCGGTACCGGAAAGATGCGGCGAACCTTTACCGTCAAAATTCCCCATCCATACACCAATGGTATAATTTGGATTAAATCCAACCGCCCAGGCATCCCGCTTGCCGTATGATGTTCCGGTCTTCCAAGCAACACGCGGTAATTTTGTTGTGAATAAAAACTCGGCTGGAAAATCAGGTCTTTCGTTTTTCATTAATATTTTTCCGATTATATAAGCAGATTCTTCAGTAAATATTTTTATTCCGTTATTTTTCTCTTCTTCATTAACATAATTTAATTGATACAATTTTCCATTCTGTGAAAAGGTTGTAAATAGTTTTGTCAATTCTTCCAAAGATACACCGCAGCCGCCGAGTATGAGAGATAATCCTAATTTGTTTTTGGATTTTGCAATCGTTTCAAATCCACTGCGTTCAAATAAATTTATCATATTATTCAAACCGGCTTGACGCATTAACCTAACGGCAGGCACGTTTAATGAATTAGCTAGTGCAAACTCTGTCGTTACATCTCCATAAAATTTCAAATCATAATTTTCTGGTTCGTATCCGCCGAAGTCAGTTGGAATATCCAGTAGTCTCATTTGAGGTGTTAATAAACCATTATCAAATGCGTAAGCGTACAAAGCAGGTTTTAATGCCGAGCCGGGAGAACGTACCGATGTAATTCCGTTTACTTGTCCGGATATTTTATCATCAAAAAAATCGACCGAGCCGCAATAAGCGCGTACACTGTTATTTTTATTGTCGATTATCAAAACTGCGCCGTTAGTTACACCTTTTCCTTTAACTCTATCAACATATTTTTTGAGAAGCGTTTCTGAAACTGATTGATAGTTCAAATCAAGTGATGATTTTATTTGATCATTTCTATATCGTCTTGATAGATAATTTGAAAAGTGCGGAGCTAAGTTAGGCACTTGATATCTTGCCGCAATTACCGGTTCATCTTTTGCATCAAAAAGAATTTGTTTATCGAATACTTCATCTTGAATAAAGCGGTCAATCCATTCATTCCTTTTTTGAATTGCAGGCGCGAGATCAATATCTAATCTAAGTTTATTTGGATTATTCGGGATCACAGTTAATAAAGTTGATTGCGACAGACTAAGTTTATCCGGCGGGCGATTAAAATAAATATAAGATGCCGACTTAACTCCTTCGATATTACCGCCGAACGGAAGATGACTTAAATATATTTCGAGGATTTCATCTTTGCTGAAATGAAATTCAAGTTGAACAGCACGCAGCATTTCAAATATTTTATTTAAGTAAGTCCTTTCAGCCGGCTCAAGCAAACGGGCTGTCTGCATTGTGATTGTTGATGCACCCGAAACTCTTTTTCCGCTGAATAAATTTTGGGTAAACGCCC
>CAYLVF010000078.1:0-9180 GCA_964387045.1 uncultured Melioribacter sp.
TTACAATCCATCCCGATTCAATAAATTTTTGAATTGCTTCTTTAGCTTCGGGAGTAACTTCCATCGGAGCTTCAAAATGCGTTTGAATTACAAATTGCTTAACTCCAATTTCACTCGCTTTATCTTTGAATTCTTTTAAAATTGCAGCGAGATTATCGGTAACACGCATCGGTAAATAAACAGGCAGACGTGTTCCTAATCTTACTCTTACAAGCTCGGCATACTTTTCATTATCAGGACGTTTTTCATTTGCTTCTTTTTTACGCTTAGCCATTTCATAAACCGCATCTAAAATTTGCTTTAATGATTTATCACTGCTCATTAATGCATCACCACCCGTTATTAATATATCGCGAAGTTGAGAATCTTCTTCAAAATATTTCATTAATCTCTGGAGTTTTTCCGGCCAGGTTTCATCCGGTTTTAGTTTGTTGAGATTAAAATTGAGATAACCATTTTGGAAGTCATACATTCTTTGACATGATGCACAAAGTCCACCGCAAGCTCTTCCCATTGTATCGGGAATTAATATAGCAACCTCTGGATAACGGCGATGAACATTATGGTGTGATGGTAAAATCCATCCGGCAACATTTGGTTTACCCGGTTCAACTTTATCTTCTTTTTCCCATGCATTTATATAACCGAATTCATCAACGAGCTGCTTGCTGTAAACAACATAATGACGAATAGCCAAATCAGCACCGATTGCAAAGTAAGGGACACGAACATGAAGAAGCGATAAATAATATGGATTAATAAAGAAAGGAATTCCTTGCTTTTCCGCATCGTATAAAATTTTCATTGTATCGGGATCGAGTGAGAAGCCGAGCATTTCGTTTAGTAAGTCGGCACTTCTTACTGCAAATCGTAAATGAAATGTACTTTCTTTCCACCATTCCAAAACCGTGTTGAATTTTTCTTCGCGTGTTTGATTGTTCTCGAATTTATACTTCGAATCGTTGATTTCACCTTCGTCAATTTTATCGATAATGATATTGATTATTCTATCGCGGTTTTCTTTTCGTAGTTCAACAATGCGCGGATCGAGACCGGAAGGATATCTGTCCATATATTCAAAAAGTTCTTCTTTTGAAAGTTGTCTGCGTTCATCTTTGCCGGTTAATTGTCTGAATAGATGAAGCATATCTTCAAAGAAATCGGGTTTGGCACCGCCGGTACCTTTATTTACTCCAAGCCAAATTAATTTTATTGGATTACTTACAGCAAGCTGTCCGCGTAAGTTTAAGTCGATAAATTTTCTTCCTGCATTATCGATGTAATCCAAAATTCTGATTGCGGCAATGCTGCTCCATTTCAAATCCTTAAATGAATAACCGCTTGACGGACCTTTTTCATAATATTCAAGTGCTTTAGGATGATCTCTTAAATAAGTTATTACCCATTCCTTAATACCGATTAATGCTTCGGTTTCATTCTTTGCAGCAAACATTATCTCTTCAAGTTTGGGATTTTCTTTGAGAAGTTTTTTTAACAACCTGTGTGACTTAACAGAAATAGCAATTTTGTCGAGGTCTTCGTGGTAAGGCATGATTTCCTCTTATATTTATTTTATAAATGATTTGGGGTAAGAATCTTTTTAAATATATGGAATTTTTGGGGGAGATTGATGTTAGATTTTACTTATATCAACTATTTTTCACCTAAATTATTATACACATACTTCAACTCTGATATTTCTTTTATCTCTGTTTTCAAACATTGGAATTTATTTTCGCTAAAAAAAGCAAGATTATAACCTTTGGGATTTAGTGAACTTGCATACTCAATTCCATCAAATCCTAGATGCTTAATAAATTCTGATAAATATTGCGACGGTAAGTAGTCTAACTCATCATCGGTTCTTCTTAAGGGCTTTGAAAGCTCATTGCTTAATTCAGAAATAAACGGAAGATGAATTAAAAAATCTTCTAATTCTTCACTTTCGGAAATTATAAGAGGATCATAAATATTAACTTCACTTAAATTAATAATATTAGCATCACTTTCTAACCTGAACTCTACGACCGTCACATAGTCAAAAAGCGTTGATCTAGTTTCATAGATGGTAGTTTCAACATCCTTTGAGAGATAGAGATATGATATTCCTCTTGGATTAGCTCTTCCGCCTGTTGCTTTAGACGGTGGGGATGGCTTACCCATACTTGATTTGTCATGACCTGTTTTTGGTGAAATTCTCGCGCGATAAAAGATTTTCCCCTTTTTGTAACTCTTACTATGACGTTTTAATAGTTTTGCTAAAGTACTTAGCTCCAGAATGTTTGATAAATGATATCTGTTAATAAATTTGATTTCATTTGTGAAATTCGTCCATGAGACTTTAAGATTCTCAACCTTTTTAGAATGATGATCCTCTTTCATGTATCTCAATTCGACATATTCCTCGAAGATACCTCTGTAATCTTCTTTTTCATCATCGAAAATCTCTTGAATTAGTTTATTGATTAGCACTGGATCGTTTAGTGTGAATAGGGGTTGAGGAAAATCATTTTGTAATCGAAATTCAATTCTATCTTTTTCTGAGGTTTCTGATAATTTTATTGAGTAGAGGTCAAGAACATTTCTAAAAATATATACAAGTTCTTTTGCTTCACATAAAGCGACATTATCGGAATGACAAAAATCGCATTTCCCTTTCTCTACAGAAAAAGTTTCAACTATAGGATTAATATATCTGCTGGTAAAACAGTTTGAACAACATTTCATAAGTTATTTAAAAGGTATGTAACTAATTCTAAATGGTGTTTTATCGAAAGCTTTTTTACATAACCCAATCCCGGGAAATGTTCTCTTCGATGTAACTCATAAAACTCATGAAGAGCATCGGTCTTAAGGATCTCATTTCTTTCAGACCAAGTTATTAATTTATCTAAGGCCTCTGCAAATTTCCCTGCAACATCAGTTGTATCTTCATTAGAATCTGAAACAAAATGTCTAATTCTAATTTTATTTTCATCATCAGCATATGTTAAATGAATTGCAACGGCATAGGGAAGAAAGCCGCTTTCTGCATAGCTTTCACCAATTACTGCATAGTCTGAAAATCCAACAAAACCGTCCTCCGAAAAATATAAATGCTCTTCAGAAAAAAACTCATCTTCCACGGCAAGATAATCAACATTTCTTTGAAGTGTATTGAAAGGATCATCTAAAGTTACAATAGACGCATTTGGAAAATTTCTGTGGTACCTGCGGCTAGTTTTATTTGTATCTACTAAATTGAATTCTGCTTCAAATTGGTTTAGTTCCTCAACACCATCTTCTAAAGGGATATTGTGTATAAATAACAAACCGTTGTACTCAACTTCTAAATCATTAATTGTTCTCTGAATATTTTCAATAGCAGTACTATTATGGATATAAATACCGATATTAAAATTATCATATTCTTCAAGAGTAGTATTTATAAACTTCACTACTTCAGAAGAGCGATTTCGAAAATCTCCAACAATTGGGTTTACAATTATATTAAAGGGAAGGTTTTTCGAAATGAATTCTTCCAAGGTCATTCTTAAACTTCTTGTTGATGTTTTTACAGGTTCAATTATAGGCGAAACTCTAATGTTGCCCGCGTTCCATAAACCACTGGACTCACGAAGAGCAATCAATTCGAACTGCTTTCCTCGAAGTATCGGGAAATACATTAAAAACTCCTACTTAATAATTCGTACAATTTATTATACTGCTGTTCATTAAGATTCAGAGTGTGACATATATATTTTAGTTCATAGGGTGTCTTGTTATCCATTAGATAATCAGGCCTATTAAGTTTTCTTTTCTTTAGTTGTTCAAAAACAAGCTTTTGGAATGTAAGCAAATCAATATTTTTCACTATTTGTAAACATTCCTTAAATATTTTGGTATTTGGCACCTTGGGAAGAGATCCGAATCTTTTTTCAATAATTTCTAAGTATTCTGATTTTCTGAGTAATTTGAAGAGAGTTTCATATTCAAAGTAACTTTGGTCTTTTTTTAACTCCTTGATAGTTTTTAAAGTTTTATTTTCTGTAAACTCAACCAGACCCAAAGAATCATTTGAATACTTTTCTAATAATTTTTCTATTTGTATTGCATCTGTTACTATAACAATTTCATCAAACACCGTTTTATAATCATTAATCTGGTTATCAAGTCTTTCTAGATTATCTAAGTTAGATTTGATTTCATAAACTCTAGCACTTCCATTTATTAATACTATATCGGCCTTCGATTTACCTATCCTAAGTTCATCCAATAACGTTGTCGTCCGAGGACTATGACGGCCAAGTAAAAGCTTATTTAGAATTTCATTTTTAAAAATGTATTCATTTCTGTACTCGTCAATCATAAAATTGTACAATTCTTCTAAAAAGGAATATAGACTACTATGCTTTTTGCCAAAAATTGTTTTGCTGTATTTATTATATCTATTATTCCAGTCTTTAAAATTATTCTCACTAAGGATAGTCTTAAAGTTGGATGTACTATAAAAGGCAGCTAAACTTCTAATCCCATCTAAATCGCTTATTTCCCTATGAATCATTTTAGTAGCCATAACCTTAATAAGTCAATTTTATTACTTAATCAGAAAGAATCAACTTTAACATATGAAAAATAGTTTACTTTTCAAGAAATTTAAAGAGTAACAATCCTCCCAAAACCAATATAACCAAAGCAATACAAACAAAGACAAATCTCTTTTCAGCAAACATGCCGGTGAATATTGGTGCGATACCAAGTAATATTTTTCCCAAGCAATCAAATTGTACTTTCAATTAATTTTATGATACCGACAACAATAAAAAACACTCCGCCAATAATAATTCGAGTTGTTGTAATGAATCTTGGGAAAGCAGAGCCGTCTCGTTCGGCTATTCTTTCGTAACTCTCTGTGATAAGTTTATTAAATAGTATTAAGACTAAACCAAAAATAATCGGTATGAGTGAGGTAAGTATCAAATCTGACTGACTCATTAAAGTTTGATAAAAGTTGATTGCCGGTAATCAAAATATTTCTAATTCCAATTAGAATCAAGATTAAAGGAAACAATTTCTGATATTTCTAGTTTGTGGTTGAACACAGACGAGCGTTATTTTGGCATAAAATATTAGGATTAATCACTTGTATCATTAATTATTTTTTGCTTTTTTGTGTGTGCAATTTCAAAATAAATAACAGCTTTCCTCTTTACGAAAATCATCGCTTCGAAAAGTTAATTGTTTCGACTTCGTAATTTCAGCTGCCGGAGAATATGAGTATATCATTAAAAGAAGTAACAACGGATAAAGATTTAAAACGCTTTGTAGATTTTCAATACAAGTTGTATAAAAACGACAAGTGCTGGGTGCCGCCCCTAAAGAAGGAAGAGCTTTTCTCTTTGCGACGTGATAAAAATCCCGCCTTTGATTTTTGTGAGACAAAATATTGGCTTGCTTACAAAAACGACGAACTTGTAGGAAGAATTGCCGGTATCATTAATCACAAGTTCAATGAAAAGTTCAGTAAAAGAATAATGCGTTTCGGTTGGATTGATTTTATTGATGATGAAGAAGTTTGTTCTTCACTTTTAACCGCTGTTGAAAATTGGGCTAAAGAAAAAGGAATGCATGAAGTCCACGGTCCGCTTGGCTTTACCGATATGGACGGAGAAGGAACGCTTATTGAAGGTTTCGAAGAAGTAAGTACGCTCGGTGCGATTTATAATTATTCATACTATCCCATACTAATAGAAAGAAACGGATACACAAAAGATATTGATTGGATAGAATTCCAAGTTAAAATGACTTCCGATCCGGTACCCGAAAAGATCAGCCGAATTAGCGACATTGCATTACAACGAAACAAACTCCGTGTGCTTCGTGTGAACAAACCTAAGGAACTTCTACCTTATGCAAGAGAAATGTTTTATTTGATCAACTCTTCATACAAAGATCTTTATGGTTTCGTTGAGCTTTCCGATAAGCAAATTGATATGTATGTAAAACAGTATTTTGGTTTTATTAAACCGGAATATTTGCCTGTTGTGCTGAATGAAAAAAATGAAATGGTTGCATTCGGAATTACAATGCCATCTCTTTCAAAAGCATTTCAAAAAGCAAAAGGGAAACTTTTTCCGTTTGGTTTTATTCATATTCTTAAAGCGATGAAAAATAATCCTGCGTTAGATTTGTATTTAACCGCTGTTCGTCCCGACATGCAGGATAAAGGCGTAAACGCAATTTTAATGAATGAGATAAACAAGCTGATCATTAAAAATAATATTCGTCTTGTAGAAACCAACAGAGAACTTGAAGACAATTCCAAAGTTCAGGCACAATGGAGATTCTTCGAACATCGCCAGCATAAAAGAAGACGATGTTATAAAAAGGAAATTGATTAGATCAACCCTCTATTATTGAGGGCTGATCCAAACAGATATTTTTAAAATATCATTCAACCTTTTCAAAGTACAAATCATTAAAATGAAAATCGGGATTGGGTAAATCTATTTTAAAACCTGTTACTACACCTTTGGAGTTAAAATCAAATGTGACATATCCGCTTGGAAGAAAATCATCGAGTTCAACTTTAAATGTGTCGTAATGCCAATGTTCCATTTCGGTTTCAAATCCTTTGGTGGGAAACTTAATAAACAAAACATCATCTACTAACTTAATTTCGGCTTCGCCGTATGAATTATCATTATACTTGCCGATATAACCTGCTAACTCAAGCGAATGGGTTGTGCCGGTTATGCGGTTTTCAGCTTTTTCATTTTCTCTTGCCGCATCCCGTTCTTTATATGTATTTACTCTTACCAAGTAATCCGCCACCCAATCAACATCATCATTGCCCAAGAACATATCAACAATTTGAAGACTTATTGCCTGCGGTAAAGGATTTAGTTCATTAGTTAAAATTACAAGTCCGAGATTCTCTTTTGGTAACAACATAACTCTTGCAATATAGCCGGGCATTCCTCCGTCGTGGTAGATAATCTTTTGACCGTGATAGTCATACATAAACCAACCCAAACCATAAGTGTGAAAATTTGCTCCGGCTTTTCTCATCGAGTTACCAAGCCAAAGTATTGTACGCGGAGTAAACATATCGTTAATAACACTTTCGCTTAGAACTTGATTACCGTTGTAGCTGCCGTTATTCAGAAGCATTGTTACCCACTTGCTCATTTCATCCACATTTGAAAATATCGATCCCGCCGCATGCGGTTTTTCACTTGTAAGCGGATATCTTTTACTTTCTATATGAGGATAGGCAACATCATCTTTTTCGTTAAGATGAGAGCTGCTTGCTTTTGATGAGCTCATATCAAGTTTATCAAATATTTCTTTATCCAAATATTCATACCACTGTATACCGGATGATTTAGAAACAATATCTCCGGCAATCATATACATATTGTTTTGGTATCCGTATTCGCTTCTGAATTCTCTTTCTATCGGAAGGTACTGCATTCGTTTAATAATTTCTTCGTTGCTGTAACCGGTTTGGAACCAAAGTAAATCACCGGCGAATGTTTTTAATCCGCTGCGGTGACTTAAAATATCCACCATGTTCAATTGATTCGTAATCCATATGTCGCTCAACTTAAAATTCGGAATATGGTCAACAACCTTATCACTCCATTTTAAGTTCCCTTCATCAACTTGTTTGGCAACAATAGCAGATATGAATGCTTTTGTGCAAGAGGCGATATTAAACAAACTTTTTGTTGTAAGTGGAGTTTGTTTTTCAATATCCGCATAACCATAAGCTTTCGAGAATACAACTTGCGAATCTTTTACGATTGCAACCGCAAGACCGGCTGCTTCAAAATCTTTTACGGCTTCAGCGATATAGTGATCAAGTTTTTCATAATCTACTTGAGAAAATAAATTTATGCTTAACAAGAATAGAGTAAACAACTTGGTAAGTAGTTTCATCTTTTTCTCCATTGTGATTTTTTGACTTACTGTTAAGACGATAATTTATCCAAAATGTTACTTTGTTGTTATAATTTTTTTTAATTGTAAAGCGACATTTTATGGTTGGATTAATCTTGTTCTAAACCAAGAACCGAGATATTGTCCGGTGAAAAATGCAGTAATCATTAACGGATAAGTACACCATTCAAATCCGATATTAAAATAGTATCTAAGTAATATAATAATCGGCACAGGAATATGAATAGCAAGAAACCATTTAAGAGAAAATCGTTTTTGAGTTCCGCGATAATATCCGAAGGGCAGATTTATCAGAAATGTTATTACAAGTAATAAAGTAAACGTCATTTGTTTTTTATCTTTACCGGTTTACAAAGATGTGCTTCATTGTTTGCGGCTCTTGCACATTTTTTACAAATAAATTTGGGATTATTTATTAACGGAATTATTTCATCAAGATGCTTTGCAATGTATTCTTTACTCAAGTCGCAATAAGTTTTATCTTTTTTCATAATGCGCGATTATTTTACAATAAAACAAAATAATAGTAATTAACCTCCAACTACCGAAAATTTATTTGCAAACATAATCAATTATTTATTGAAAAATGTTCGCACAAATGCTAACTTTATTTATGCGTGAAGTTAATTTTTATAAATCAGATTCAGGCAAATCTCCTGTAGCTGATTATTTGGATTCGCTTGATAGCAAACATTCTCAAAAGATTGCCTGGGTTTTGGAATTGATTGAAGAGTTGCCTAAAGTACCACGGCAATATTTTAAGAAACTGACTAATACGGAAGATATTTGGAAAATAAGAATAGTTTTTTCTAACAATATTTTTAGACTACTGGGCTTTTTCGAGAGTAGTCAAAACTTTATTGTGACAAATGGTTTTACTAAAAAATCACAAAAAAACCCTTTAAGTGAAATTAAGTTGGCTGAAGAAAGAAAAAGAAATTTTTATAAAAGGAAAAAACAATATGAGTGATCTTAAAAAGTATATTGCAAAGAGAAAAGAAACCGACAAAGATTTTGCGAAAAATTATGACATTGGGTATCAGAATTTTAAAATTGGTGTTTTGTTAAAACAATTGAGAGAAGAAAGCGGAATGACCCAGGAAGAATTAGCCGTAAAGTTGAATACAAAAAAGTCAGTTATTTCAAGAATAGAAAATCATTCAGAGGATATAAGACTTTCAACTCTTCGTCGATATGCAAAAACTCTTGGAAGAAAAATTCACATTGAAGTTGTTT